>JBFRWE010000471.1:0-6580 GCA_051439345.1 Xenococcaceae cyanobacterium | reverse complement strand
TAAAGACTGGGGCAGAATAAAATTAAACAAATAATTCTTTGAGGACAAGAACAATGCTGTCGCTAACTCCTTTGGAGGAACTCACTTCCATGTTAGAAAAACTAGAAAATATTGTGACTCCTGGTTACAATCGCACCTATTACGAAACCAGAGTCAAACAAGCAATTTCCAATTTTGAAGGTTTGGGTTTTTTTAAATACCTCTTCTGCGCTCCAAGATATCGCCAATTAATCGAAAAAGCCAAAACATTGATAGCTAAAGCTTAATTTCACAAGCGATCGATATTATTAATTATTAAGGAATTCCTCTCCTTGAAACTAGAGGATTCAAACAATGAATGAGCTTGTCAGGAAGGGGAAAATCCCCTTCTCTTATCCTGCCAACCGATAACTATTCTTTGGCTTCTGCGTCGTCTTGACTTTCTACATTGTTTTCAGTAGTTTCTGAAGCTTGCTTTTCTCGCTTTTCTCGCTGCTTACGATCTGCTTGAAGAACATCTTCAATGACTTGCAGCAATTGACCCATTTTTTCTAGACTACTACGATAAAGATCGATATCCTTTTTCAGTTTTTCTTCTGGTAGACCAAGCTTTTCAGCCAAAAGAGTAAAAGTCTTGTTGCGTTCTTTTTCGTCTGCAAGTAATTCTGCATCAACTTTTTCAATCAGAGTGTACAACCCTATACCAAAAAGACGACTGTATTTAAAATTTTGATTTTGTGCGATCGCCTTAATTGGTTCGATAATATTTTCTATGCCTTCTTCACTGGTGGGACTCTCTAGCCAAGTAATTAAATCCTCTGAAGACTTATTATCTGCAAGGTCAAGTAAACTTCCTGCTTGATTTTTGTATACTTGGGGATCTCCACCTACAGATTTACAAAGGGCATTAAAAATTGAATCTTTATCTTGTTCTGGTCGATATCCCTGCATTAGACGCTCAAAGGAGGTAACAACTCCCAGATAGTATATGGGATCATTTTTAAAATCTACATTGACAGAGAGTAAGTGCATTTCCACGAGTAGCTCTTCGACCACCCTACGATAAACTGAATTAATCGGTCTATTGTGGTAAGTATAAAAATCTCTTTTGCTATCAGAAACAGTTCTCATGTTAGTTTCTGCTGTTTTTTTAGTAGGAGTTTCATTCATTCTAAGGTTTTCGTTGTTGTTACTATATATTTTTTGACGATCTCATAGGCTAGACATCGTAACATTTATTGATCTCTTAACACTATCTTACGATTTTATGGAGCTTAAGAGCGTATTTTTATATTCAAAGCTAAACCCTATCTACTTTTAGAACTTAATTTTTGTCTGTATTACTAACGTCAACTTTTCTTCTGAACTAGGAAAAGTTTAAGATGAGTTTGAATCAGCAAGAGGATTTGTAGTCGTGCAACCCCTAACTCCAAGACCAATAAAACAGCAGATAACTTATGGTCAACTACCTTTAGCAGTGTATAGAGAAATAGTTGCTCATCTAAGACAAATTGACGGAGTTAGTGCGGTATTAATTGCTTATTCCAGCGAAGATGAACAAAAACAGCAATTCGATTATGCTCAAAGTCAAATTAAAGGTTTATCGATCGAATACTCTGATAACTTAGATACACGGAATAAACAGCGTATAGCAGAAATTATTGATTATTACGCTCAACGCTATTATCCTTGGCAAAAACTAGATAGTTAACCGCGATCGCCATAACTTAGTAGATTATATGTCTGATATCCTAGACTCCATTGCTTACCACTATCATGAGCGAACTAAATACGCTCCAGAAACTATTGCTGCTAAAAATAAAAGCTTAGATTGGTCAAATCAACCTTCTCCTTTTAAGGAATATAAAATCGGCAATAATTTCGATCTCAGACCTTATTTAGCCAATCAATCTGACAATCTTCAATGGATAAGACTGTCAAAATTACTTCTGTGTAGCTATGGACTCACGGCTAAACTGGCAACTATGTACGGCGATTCTCTTTATTTACGTGCTGCACCATCGGCAGGGGGATTGTATCCAGCAGAAGTTTATGTGATTTCTCGTAATCAGTCTTGGTTGCCTTCGGGATTATACCACTATCAAGCTAGTAATCATTCCCTAGTTCATTTTTGGTCGAGTGAAGTATGGTCAGAGTTACAATCTGCTTGTTTTAACCATCCAGCTTTAGAAGAGACAGATATAGCTATAGTTACTACTGCCGTATTTTATCGTTCGGTATGGCGTTACGAAGACCGAGCTTATCGACGAATTTTTTTAGACATTGGGCATTTACTGGGAAACATTGAGTTAGCAGGGGCAATTAATAACTATCGACCTTATTTAATTGGTGGTTTTCAAGACCAGAAAATGAATGAATTACTGTATCTTGATAGTGAACAGGAAGGAGTTATTTGTGTTATTCCTTTGTTAGATATCAACAAGTCTTCCTTAGCTAATTATGAAGGAAAAACGGCTTTACCTTCTACTAGTCATGTCGATTATCCAGTAATACCAGATGGAGAATTATTAAATTATTTCCATCAGGCAACTGAGATCGATAAATTAGAAGCTGAGGTTTTTTCTCCTCAAGAAGAAGAGAGTCTCCTTGAAGACAAGTATAATTTTCCGTTTTGTAGCAAAATTTCTACTAAAATCAATGAGCAAATCAATTGGGGTCAAGAATTATCTAATTTAGAAGATACTATTCTTAAAAGGCGTTCTACCCGTGCTTATAATGGGGGAAGTTTGACTTTTGATGAATTAAAATATTTACTGGATTTTACTTATCAACCTCAAAATTATCAACAGCAAGGTTTAGATAAAAATCCTGATTATTTTACCCTCGATTTACTGGAAACCTTTATTGCTGTTTCTGGAGTAACAGGGTTAGAAGAAGGTTGTTATTATTATGCTCCTAAAGCTCAGGAATTAAGACAAATTCGCTTTAATAATTTTCGCCAAGAACTCCATTTTCTTTGTTTAGGGCAAAATTTAGGGAGAGATGCCTCCGCTATTGTTTTTCACACAGCAGATTTAAATAAAGCAGTTGCCCAATACGGCGATCGAGTATATCGTTATCTGCATATGGATGCAGGTCATTTAGGACAAAGATTGAATTTGGCTGCTATTCGTCTAGATCTGGGTGTTAGTGGTATTGGTGGTTTCTTTGATGATCGAGTTAATCAAGTTTTGGGTATTCCTACAGAAGAAGCAGTAATCTATTTAACTACTTTAGGTCGTCCTGCTTGAGTTGATTATTGTATTTTTGCCAATTCATGAGCAGCTTTTTCTGCAAGAGCAGTATCACCTTGAGACTTAGATAATTTTTGGGCTTTCTTGAAATTTGAACGTGCTGCTTTAAAGTTACCTAGATTAGAGTAAATAATTCCTCTAAACAAGTGAGTTTTAGCATTCTTAGGCTCGAGAGAGATAGCTCGATCGAAATCATCTAAAGAAAGTTCTAATTGTCCTTCTTCAGCATAAATAATCCCTCGATTATAGTAAGCTTCAGCATTCTTAGGCTCGATCGAAATAGCTTGATTAAAATCAGTTAAAGCTAATGCTAATTTTTTGTGTTGATTGTAAATGATGCCCCGATGCAAGTAAGCTTTAGCATCATTAGGATTGAGCGAAATGGCTCGATTGAAATCAGTTAAAGCTGATTTGAATTGTCCTTGTTCTTTATAGGTAACACCACGAAGAAAGTAAGCAAGAGCATAACTGGGATCGAGAGAAATAGCTCGATTAAAATCAGTTAAAGCCAATTCTAATTGACCTTCTTCAGCGTAAGCAATACCTCTCTGCACATAAGCCTTAGCATCATTAGGATCGAGCGAACCCTTTTGTGCCTTTTTGTTTTTTCCCAAAAAACCAGCAGTTATTACTAAAAAATAAGAATCCATGGTTGACTAGAGGTAAGATAAGAATTCCTGAATTCTTATACTATATTTGGTTCTTTTCGATTACAATTCGGAAGAAAGTTAAATGTTGCACAAAAGATATCTTGATTATTATAGCGTTTGTGATTTAAGTTGCTTAGAAATCTCCTTATCTCTTCTAATGTAAGGTGATTTCTAAGCAAGCTTATACCTTGTAAGGTGGGCAAACCAACTTTCTACTTAGCAGGAAACTTGAAAACTAATTTTACCCACCCTACTTTTTTAGTTATGTTCTTAGCTGGAAATATTCTAATTTAAGCAACTGCTCGTTTATAAGCTTCATCCAAAATTTCTGAGAGAGTAGGATGAGTATGAACGTTGAAAGCTAGCTTGTGAACTGATTCTCGCAAAGCGATCGCATTAGCTGCTTCTTGGATTAAATCAGAGGCATGGATACCAATTATATGTACTCCTAATAGTTCTCCAGTATCTTTGTTATAAATTACTTTCGCCATACCATCGGTTTCTCCCTCCGCTAAAGCTTTGGAGTTACCTTTGTAGTAAGTTTTGGCTGTAGCTACTTTAAACCCTTCTTTTTCCCCTAGTTCCTTAGCTTGCGCTTCGGTTAAACCTACATAACTAATTTCAGGATGGGTAAAAGCTGCTGCGGGAATACTGCGATAGTCTATTTCTTTAGTTCTACCGCAAATATTTTCTACGGCAATTACTCCTTGCCCTGATGCTGCGTGGGCTAACATCATTTTACCTGTGGCATCTCCCACTGCCCAAAGGTGAGGAACTGGTTTGCCATCTCGCAATACTTGCATCTTATCATTAACAGCAATAAAGCCTCGGCGATCGACTTCTACGGCTAAAGATTCTAAACCGAGATTTTTTGTTGCTGGAATACGTCCTGTTGCTACTAAGCAAGCATCTACTTCTAAGACTTCTATTACTTCTTTGGTTTTGGCATCGGTTAATTCAATAGTTACAGGTGCGCCTGGAGTGACTTTAGTGGCGAATACTCCTGTATAAGTCTCAATATCGCGGGGACTAACTAAAACTCGTTGAGCAATTTTAGCAATATCGCGATCGAAGGTAGGCATCAAATTATCCAATGCCTCAATCATAGTTACTTCAGAGCCTAAAGCAGTATAGACATCAGAAAATTCTAAACCAATATAACCGCTACCAATAATGGCAATCCAATCAGGTAAGGATTCTAGTTTAACTGCTTGGTCGCTAGTATACACAGTTTTACCATCCAGTTCAATTCCTGGAGGAACGAAAGGAACTGAGCCAGGACATAACATCACATCTTTAGCCGTGATAGTTTTTTCGCCACTATCGGTAGATACGGTTACTTTTTGCTTACCTGCAATTTTGCCCCAACCACGAATAATCTCTACTTTAAGACGTTTAAGACTATTAGTTAAATCCCCTTGAATTTTACTAACTAAATTGTTAGCATGATCGGCGATCGCGCTACGCTCGAATTGAACACCTCCGACAGTAATGCCCAAGTCTTGGAGATGATGAGTATCCTGAAACTCTCTAACTCTACCCGAAGCAGCCAGCAGAGCCTTGGAAGGAATACAACCACGGTTAACGCAAGTCCCTCCCATATCTCCCGCTTCAATAATTGCCGTTTTTAAACCGCATTTGACTGCATGTAAAGCTGCACCATGTCCGCCAACACCAGCACCAATAATAATTAAATCGTAATCAAATTTGCTCATTACTATTTTCTGCTATAAATTGCTGCAATCTTTTATTGTGACATGATACAAGCTTATCTGTCTTAGTTTCTTCGTTGCGTCAGAGTAGCTCATTCAAGTTGTAATTAAACATAATTACGTCTCTGTCTCAAGAAACATTTACCAACTTGTCTTGTAGTCTTCTACAAAAGTAGTTACTCTAGCCGAACGAGTGGCAAAAACCTATTTGGACGTGTTAACAATATTTTTTGTTACAGCAAATCAGCATAACTTTGCTATAATCATTAAGCACTATCTAAATAAGGCGACATAGCCAAGTGGTAAGGCCGTGGATTGCAAATCCATTATCCCCCAGTTCGAATCTGGGTGTCGCCTCTCGTAGGGGTCGTTCGCGAACGACCCCTACGCAATTATCTAACAAATTGAGGCATGGTCTCGGCTGCCGTCAATAAAACATGTATACCATTAGTTTTATCTAACAAAGCTGCTACTTCCTCATCAGTCATTGCCCTGGCGGTTTCTACATCAAAACCTGGCATATGGGCAATATCTTCTCTAATAGTGGCGCGATAGGCTTCCCCATTAGCAATACCCACACCAAAAGTAATCTTAACAGAATGAATTTCCGCATAACTTTGGGCAGCAACGGCATACCCTTTTCGATCTGCTGCTGCAACCCAGACCATTTCTCCTTTGGGTGCTAGTACTCTAGCTGCTGCTTGCCCTAAACCACCAAAGCCTAAAACACCAACTTTGATAGGATTCCTAAATTTATTTACAATCATCTATTAAGTTTTTACTCCACTTGAATAGATTTTTATTATCTAAGTTAAGAGTATCAATTCAAGTTAATGACGCTAAAACTTTGTTTGTTTGTATACTTTTGCAAAATAACTGCTGAGTTTAGTAAATATATGTCTTGACTTCTTTTCAAAGCTAAGGAAAACTTAGAAAATAATAAAGTAATTCCTTCATTCATTATTAACTTTTGATAAAATTCTAT
>JBFRWE010000470.1:0-6602 GCA_051439345.1 Xenococcaceae cyanobacterium | reverse complement strand
TAGTTTGATGAACTACTCATCCCAAACTAGCGTTGGGAACGAGTTTCTGACGTTTCACCTGGGTTATCTGATATACAACGTATACAACAATTATACAGAGAAGGTTTGAGGTCATCGTGTAAATTATACAAAGTAAACAACATAAACTACTTATCTTTCACTTCTTTGTTGTAGATACTCTAGTGTCCAACCTTTCTCCAACATAACAGTTAAAGGTGTCCATTCACCTGTTGCTTCCATGACAATGATTCCTTCTTTAGTCCCTTGACTAGCTTGAACTAATCCTTGCTCTTTAGCCAATTTGAACCATTCGGAAAATTCATCGCTGACACTTGCGATTTTTCTTTCCTTATCTGTTAAATTAGGTATCCAGTTTTCTTCTAAAGCTTTGCGAAATAAACCTGCTTTTGAGTTAACTTTTTTACCAGTAGCAATATATTCTTCTACTGCTTTTATAGCATCATTGACTTCGGCTTCAGATTTGGTTTCAATTATCTTGTATAGCTTGGCATTCATTCTAACTCCTAAATCTGATATTTTTGATTTTAATTCATCTTTATTAATTGAATTATTAATTTTTCTTTTAGCATTGATGGGAGTTACTTTGGGATGTGCGGTAGGGTTACTAAGAAGATATTTATCTAGTTCTACCTTAGTCAAGTTTAGTTCATTAGTAGTTCTTTCTAACTGTTGCTTTAATTTTTGATTTTCTTGCGCTACTGCTGATAGTTCATAAAGCCTACCTTGAACTACCTCAATATGTTTTTTCTGTTGATTAATTTCTTCTCTAAGTTTTTTGTTATCCTCCTTTAAATTGTAGATTAAAACAGCTTTTGATTGGTCAGAAGCAGGTTGAAAAGATTGAGGCTTTCTAGAGCTTTTTCTTACTTGCTTTTTCTGTTGTTCTCTAAGATGTTGGATACGGGCTTTTAACTCATCGTATTTATAGAGGTAGGGAACAGATACGCCAGCTTTTTCAGCCACGCTCTTGAAGGTAATATTCGAGCCTGATTTAATTAATTCAGCAATAGCTTTTTCAGTTCGTTCGAGAGCGTCTTTTCTTTTGGCTTCTGCGGTAGCCATTAAAATGTCTGGATTCCCACCTGGATTACCTTTAGGCACTTTGCTCACCTCCGTTTTGTTCGGGAAAACTTTCGTCACCATAAATAACTTCTTTCTGTTCTAATCCTCGGATTATTTTTTTTAGGTTATCTGCTATTGGTAGATTAGTTTCTATCTGCCTATCCCAACCATTAGCTCTTGCATTTTCAATTAACTTTTCTGTCTCTTCTAGACGTTTTTTATGCACATCTAAAAACTCCATAGTGGTGCGAAGATGAGAGCAGGTTAAACAAGGACTTCCTTGAACTGGACAACTTTGAGTAACAGGTAAACCACAAAAACCATCAGGTAAAGTTTGAGCTTTCATGTTCTTCTTAATCCACTGCATTTCAGCAGTATCTAAATCAGGATTTTCTGGAACAATTACTTCGCCTTGGTTATTAACCACTCTGCCATCCCAAAATTGTTCCATTTCTTTTCTCATGGTTTTGTCGTGGATGTGAGCATAAACAGCAGTCATTTCTGGAGAAGCATGACCAAGACGTTTCTGAACTATATGTTGTGGAACACCAGCATTAATAAGGTCTGTGCCATGAGTATGACGAAAGCGATGAAGCCTCCAAATTGGAAATAATTCTCCCGTAGTGTCTTTTATATTATTTTTACGCCCAAACCAGTAAAGATAACCTCTTATTGTTCTTGTATCAATACATTTATTAATTGGTTCAAAATAATTAAGTCCTTTAGGTAAATCTTTATATTTATCTGAGCCATACATTCTCAACCAAGTATGGTTTTTTGTTTGACAAAAAAGATGGTCAAAACGATTATGAAATAAACCTTTTATATACTCCTGTTGCTTAAATATATCTTCAGCTAATTCTGGAGAAATACAAATACAGATTTCTTTTTTCATTTTTCGTTGTAGGATATCAATCCAATAACCTCCCGTGCTATCTTGTCGAATACAATTCAGTTTTAAGATTGGGATTTCTATTGACCTCATACCTGTCTCTTGCAGTATTTTTATAATAAGTGCAATCGGTTTTGGCAAAGAATCTAGATTGTTATTGATTTGTGAAACAATTTCATCAGGAATAAATCTTGGTAGTCGTTTATCTCTTTTTGGAAAATCTTCTTCATAAATTAAAGTTTTTTTGGTAATATCTATCCAATCAAATCTTTGACAATCTTCTAAAAATTGCCTTAAATATCCTATTTGGTCTGCGCTAGTAGCTCTCTTATTTCCTTTGCTAAATAAATAAGCAATAAAATCTTGAATAATTTTTCTATCAATATCGCTCGGATTTATCGATAAAGATAAAGATTCAAGATTTTTAGACAAATCTCTAATTGTTTCAAGTTTTCTTTGGAGAGTAGCCATTTCATTGGTTGCTGCTCTATAGTATATCCATTTTTTCGCAGCCAGCTTAAGCCAGTTAAAGTTAATTCCAATAAACTTCAAGGTATATTGTCCGTTAGTAGCTGGTTTTTTACCTAAAACTTTTACATCCCAAATGTCATACTCAAACATTTCTTGAGGTGTGATATTTTTTGGTAGATAATATTTAGATGAAACTTTATCTGGGTTTTCTATAAATAATTTATTGCAGTTGCTACATTTATATTGTTGTTTTTTCGTTATTGGACTTTTACCTTTTTTGACGAAAGAAATACTAAGGCAGACTGGACAATGGAGATTATTAGCTATATTTTCTATTTTCTGAACTTTCGGCATTAACATTTAATTATCTCTCTTGCTTTTCAAATAGTCTTCATAAGCTTGTTTCATGTCTTCATTAGTAATATGAACATAAGTATTAATAGTAGTTTGAATGCTGCTATGTCCAAGTCGCTTTTGAACATAGCTCATATCCATTCCAGAGCGAATTAATTCACTAGCATGAGTGTGTCTCAATAAATGAGCATAAACATCTATTCCTGTCTTCTTTTTAAGACTTTTAAATAATCCTCTAACTGTTGAATATTTCATTGGATGACCAATCTCACCTTTCCAGATATTTACAAACACATAATCTGAATCAATATCTGGATATTCATCAATAATGTAGCGACCATAAAGTCTCATCAAATCACCTGAACCTTGTACAATTCTTTCTGATTTAGACTTACCTTTTGCGTCGTTAACATTATCATCTCGATAAACAATATGAATCTCATTTTTGCCACCGACAGAATTTACGTCACTATGGCGCAAACCAAGAGCCTCTCCAACTCTAATTCCTGTTTCAAACAGTAGTTTGATTAAGAATTTGTTCCTCAGATTGTTACAGCCATCAACCAGCTTTTGTACTTGTTCTGTTGTTAAAGTACCAGGAAACTTTTTAGGTTCTTTTAGCTTGAGTAATTTAGTTTGAGTAGTCTTATTCTTACTCATTTCGTAGAGCAAAGGTTTGTACTTTGGGTTAAGTATTTTGACCTCTTTGTATAGCTCTAGATTTTTAGCTGTTCCTTGCCGTTGATGATATTGATAGAAACTATACACAGCAGAAAGAATTGTGTTTATTGTCCTTTCAGTGCGTTTTGCTTCTTTTGGCTCGATTGAAACTACTCTTGGGTCTGGAGAACGCAGCCACAGGATAAATTCTGCTAGCTGCGGTTCTTCTATTTCTTTCCAATCAAGGTGTTTTTGGCTTATAAAATCCCAGAACAACTTCAAATGGTGTGCATATCCCTTTACCGTATTCACCGATCGTTCTAAAGCTTCTAGATAGCGCAAATACTCATTAACTGGATTAACTGGTAAGAAATCATCGCCTATCAAAATCCAGGTTGTCTCGTCTGTAGTAGGTAGCTTAATTTTTTGTACTTTCATTAAGCTTATATTCCTTGTATAAAAATATTGCTTTAAATATTATACATAGAAAACAGCAGATTAAAATATTTTTGTTGTTGTTGTTGTTTATATATTATTTTGTATATCAGATAAACGCCCCTAGTTGCCTCATACTTCCGCACAAGGTAGAGCTAGGCGACTCCACATCTAAAGAGGCAAGTTCCTTACCCCTGGCATACTGAAGCATTACCATAGCTGCTGCAACATCCCTATCGCAAGTATAAGAACATTTTTGACAGCTATGAATACGCTCAGATAGCTCTTTTTTCTTTTGATGACCGCAATTAGGGCAAGTTTGAGATGGCTTGAGTTTCTTGGTTGGCACTTCGATATAGAATCCTCCAGCCTCTGTTACCTTGTATTGAATTAGGCTTTTGAGATTGCCAATACCAACATCCAACAAAGAACGATTAAGTCCTGCTTTCTGCCTCTTTCTTTTACTACCCTTGCGGGCTTTCTTGGTCATCCCTTTGAGATTTAATTTCTCTGTAGCTACCAGGCTATTACGGCTAACTATCTGTGTAGCTAATTGATGCTGCCAGTCTTGTCGAACTCTGGCTACTTTGGCTTGGATCTTGGATACAGCTTTATTGGCTTTTTTCCAGCGACGGGAAGCTTTAACTCTTTGCTTGTAATTAGGCGGTCTTTTTCTCCTACTTTTTTTAGCTAACTGATTGACTTTTTCTTGGGCTTGCTTGATAAATCTGGGATTGTCAATCACCTCGCCATTAGAGTCAGCGATGGCATGAAAAGTACCAAAATCCAATCCGATAGCCCCTTTACCCGTCTGAATTCGGCTAGGTATACAATCCACAGTTATCGAGGCATACCACTTGCCTTGTTTAAACAAGATAGTGCAAGTCTTAGGATTTCCCCAGTCACGGGCTTTCCCCCGCATCTTAATATTCCCCAAGTTAGTTAACTTAAGATAACCATTTTGGCCTTCTGTACAAGCTTTCCATCCTGCCTTACAAGGATATGTCCATCCCTTATAGCGTCGGTTTGCTCGAAACTTTGGATATCCAGACTTGAGCTTAAAGAATCTCTCAAAGGCCAAATCAACTCTTTTAACTGTCGCTTGAAGTGCATGAGAACCAAGCTTTTTGTACTCATGCCAACATTCTTTAAATGCTGGTAGAGCATTTTGTTGGTCAAAGTAATTAACCGATTTCCCCAACTTTTGGTAGCTGGTTCGACGATGCTCTACGCAAGCATTGTAGAGGTAACAATGGAGTCTTTTCCACTCAAAAAGTTGTTTCTTTTGAGCAGTAGTTGGATACAAACGAAAGATTACGCGACGGGTTACACTCATAAGTATGATCATACTTTAGTGTGCAAGGAGCATCTCAAAAAGTTCTATTACCAAAAACCTGTTTTTTGGACAGGCGCATACTGCATCATTTCGACTGGTGGGGCACCGTTAGAGATAATCAAAAAATATATTGAGTCTCAGGAGTCGCCCAAATAAACCTGCTCGCCACTAACTCATCCCAAGCTAACGCTTGGAACGAGAATGCGTAGCGAAAATTCGTTCAACTCAAACCAAATAACTTATGATTCCAATTAGAGATGAGAATCCCAGCTCCACCTCTCCTTTCATTGTTTATGCTCTAATAGTGATTAATATTCTTCTTTTCATCTATGAGCTATATTTAGGAGCTAAGTCAACTTCTTTGTTTGATGTATACGCTTTGATTCCGCAACAATTAACTGCTAGTTTGGGAGGAAATCCGCCCAATCGCTCCATACCAGAAATTTACACTCTAATTACCTCCCAATTTCTCCATGGTGGACTAATTCATATTAGCGGTAATATGCTTTTTTTAGGGATTTTTGGCGATAATGTGGAAGAATCTTTGGGGCATTTTAAGTTTTTACTTTTTTATCTCGGTTGCGGTGTTTTAGCTGCCCTGAGTCATTGGGTTTTGGCAATGGAATCCACGATACCAACAGTGGGGGCTAGTGGCGCGATCGCCGGAGTAATGGGAGCTTATTTGATTAAATATCCTCGGGCGAAAATTGTGCTTTTTCCGTTCGTTAAATATAAAATGCCTGCTGTTTTTTTCTTGGGCTTTTGGTTTTGCTATCAAGCTTTTAAAGGCGTTGCTTCTCTTGGATTACCAGAAACTAGTAGTGGATCTGCATATTGGGCTCACGCTGGTGGATTTATCTTTGGGGCAATCTTGGCTCCGATGTTAGGATTATTTCGCCAGCGCAACTGATGATGACAAAGCACCAAACACGGAAAAATAACGAAAGGAATTCAGAGATATAAATGTCCTCAATGTCGTCAAACTTTTCCCGAAAACCTGAATACCTTTTCCGAACTCCGAATTCCGAACTCCAAACTCAGGTTAATCTAGACTCTTAATCAAAGTCATGAGTTAATTACAATAATGACCAGAAACCCTAGCAAAGTAGAAATTCCCACTAGAGAACCCCCTTTAGCATAGGCTTCGGGTAACATGGTTTCAGCAATAACCGTCAGCATAGCCCCTGCTGCCATCGATTCCAAAAAGGAAATAACCGGTTCTGGGACATCAGCAAAAACAACACTGCCAAAAGCAGCAAGAATTCCTGTAATCAGCATAATGGAAGTCCACATGAGTAAGATTCTCGGAATAGAGAAACCTTGATGTTTCATGCCTGCTGAACTAGAAAAAGCTTCTGGGTAGTTAGAGAT
>JBFRWE010000469.1:0-57392 GCA_051439345.1 Xenococcaceae cyanobacterium | reverse complement strand
TTTTCTCCAGATGTTAGGGTTAGCAGGAGGAGATCCTTTTTATGCTGTTATTGTTGAAAAAATGGTAGTTTTAACTGCTAAGTGACATTCTCCCGACGCTCATCCTACGGATAGAGCGCGGGCTTCTTAACTCACACTGAGATATTCCTAGATCGGCACTTATACCAGTTCTCGTAAATAACTAGAGACTTCGGTGATGGTAGGGGTTAGGTGTTCGGTGTTCGGGTGTAGGGAGGATAGTAGTTTTGAGCTTTTTACTTGCTTTCAATTAGTTTTTTATCTCTCCGATTACTTGTGAGAAATGGGATAAAATCCTCTAATTAATAGAAAATCGACGTAATTTATGGGTAAATAGTTATAAGTACTTATAGGTATGGTAAATTAGGGTATTGCGGTCGCTTCACATTTAACTTGAGCCGAGTCCGCACATTTCTCATGACATATCATTCTACACAAAGGTAGTGAGCGTGGAAAACAATCGCTTAATTATGTATCATAAGCACCCCACCAGTGCGAGGGTTACATTTTTCCTCTTAAATGGTTCTGTTTGTCATTTTGATGGCTTCCCTCCATCTGCAAAAATTGTTGACAGTAGTATCTCTGAAGAGCAAGTTGTTGACTATCCAGAAACCTTACTTCCCAGTAGCAAAAAACGATTGGGACTATCTAGCAATATTCTGGAGATTGAAAAAACCTTTCAAGCGAGCGTTAAAAGTGACGATCTTACCATTGACGTATACTTAGCTGGTTTTACCACGATCGATCCTCCTTATGAACAACTAGCAGATTTGGGAGGAAAGTTTATTGCTATTACTGAAGCCCGTCGCCTACCATCAGTCGAAGTAGAATTATTAGGTTTGGCTTATTCTTGGATGATGGATTGAAGATAAGGTCAACTCAATTTGCTTAACTCAAGTAGCTCAAAAATTGACAATTGACAATGAACAATGGACAAATAACAAACACTTGATTGATAATTTATTTCGCACGACTACTTAATCATCTCTTTTAAAGCAACATATAAATCTTGAGTTAATTTAGCAACTTCTTGTTTAGCTGCTTGACGACTTTGTTGATAAACTGGATAGCGATCGCTCACAGAAATTGCTTCACCGACGGTGACTTGTGCTTTTCTCCAACCCAAACGAGGACGACGAGGCATCTTCTTACCTTTAATTCGTGCCACTAGGTCAAAAAGAATTAGACTAGTTTCAGCAAAGCGATCGAAACTAGGTTTGGCTTTGAGGTAGTTTCCTGTTACAGCAACCAAACTTTCTACTAAGCGCATATGTTTCATTCGACAAGTAGCTTCTTTTGCTACCCAATCCGCTAAACCGTGGTGGACAGGAGAAAGAGTATTAACATCAGCTATATCTTCCCGATAAATATAAGTCCAACCAGCTTCTTCTAAACGGCGACAACGCTCAATTACTGTTCCTTTAGGTTTAAGAGCAAAATATTCTTCTCCTACCTCTAAAGCTATATCTAGTAGTGCTTTTAATCTTACTGTTATCTTTTCTTCTGGGTCAGTAAGAGCGATTTTAGGTATAGGGCGATGATAGAATCGTCGATAAAATTCTTCCATCTCTGTGAGGAGATATTCTCCTAGCTTGAATAAACGTTGATAGTAAAAGTCTTCTCTCCTGTTAGTATTAGAGCGATCGCGCTTTTGTCTAGGTAAGCCACAATCTGCCTCTAGTTTACTTAATAACCAATCCAATTTTTTCCATTGAGGTTGAACATAGTGATATTGAATACCAATAGGAACGATCATAACTTCTTCATTCCTACTCGCTTTCGCTAAATCACTGGCACACCAAAAACTTAATTGAGCTACCCCAGGCTCTAGAGGACTTACTATTTCACTATGACCATTAGTAGCCCCTTCTGGTGCAACTACCAAAGGAAATTTACCATTTAATAATATTTCCCTAGCGGTTTTAATCGCAATTAAATCTAAAGGCTTACCCCGATGAACAGGAATTCCCCCCCACTGAGAAAATAGTTTACCCAACCAGGCACCAGCCCAGATCGGCATACCGCGATCGTACATGAAATGGGTATTAATGGGCAGCTGTAAAGCAATACCTTGTTGACGAGCAACAGAGGGTAAAGCTTTAGCCAGTAAATACATCCCACAAATAGGATCGTCTACTTCACAATGACGAAATGCCATCAAAAAGCGAATTTTACCTTGTTGAAATTGAGAATAAAGTTTAACTAAAGTTTTTACATTAATAGTTTCAATTTCGCTAATACCTGCTGGCAGCCAAGGTTGTAGTCTAACTCTCTGGACAATAGGTAATGACCACTGAGCAATTTTAAGCCAGAAAGGATTAAAAGCAGGGGGAATAAATTCTAGCTTCGAGCGAGCCTTGGGCATAGGTTATTAATTTTTTAACTTTACGGACTCAGTATAAGCTTAAGATTTCACAATTTTAAGGGTAAAAACTTAATTTTGGTAAACCCAGAGTTTCCTCCCAACCCATCATCAAATTAAGACATTGTACTGCCTGTCCTGCTTGTCCTTTCATTAAATTATCAATAGCTGACATTACAATAATACGACCAGTACGAGGGTCTACTTCGATACCGATGTAACATAGATTAGTTCCATAAGCCCATTTAGTTTGAGGATAAACTCCACTGGGCAAAATTTTGACAAAAGGTGATGTTCGATAAAATGCCGTATAAATAGTATTTAAATCTTCCCTAACTAGACCTGGATCTCTTAAAGTGGCATAAACAGTGGCTAAAATCCCTCTGACCATAGGAATTAAATGGGGAGTAAACTGCACTCTAACTTCTTGTCTAGCTAATTCGCTGCAAATTTGTTCTATTTCTGGGGTGTGCCGATGATTAGCGACACCATAAGCTCCTAGAGAATTATCTGCTTCGGCTAATAATAAGTTAGTTTTTGCTTGCCGTCCACCTCCAGATGTGCCAGATTTAGCATCAATAATTGCTGTTTCTGGGAGGATCAAGCCTTGTTTTAATAACGGGGAAAGAGCTAGTAAACTGGCAGTGGGATAGCAACCAGGACAACCAATCAATTTAGACTGTTTGATTTTTTCTTGGTATAGTTCTGGCAAGCCATAAATAGCTGTAGCTGCGATCGCCCGATCTTCTCGTTCTTTTTTATACCAAGCAGTATAAGTGTCTAAATTACTGAAACGATAATCTGCGGATAAGTCTAGTATCTTACAGCCTTTTTCTAATAGAGTTGGAGCCATTTGACAAGCAAGACCATTAGGTAAACCCATAAAAACAACCTGACAGCGAGAAGCGATCGAATCTAGCTCGATCGCTTCAATGTTTAGATTGACTAAATGGCTTAAATGGGGATAGAGAGAAGCAAATTTTTTACCTGCACTGCTATCTCCGCCCAAATAGGCGATTTCTACACCAGGATGTTCTAATAATAGACGTACTAGTTGTACTCCTCCATAACCAGAAGCACCTATAATTCCTACTGATATCTTTTCTAAACTAGCCATAGTCTTTAATTTTTGTTTGCAACATTACTAGACTGCTTCCATCTTTAAATTAAGTTTAAGCATAATTTAAAGAATTTGAATAACTAATCTAAGAAAATACCAATTTTCCGCCAAAATTTAAGATTAGCTAGGAATAAATTGCTGGCATTAGGCTTATTTAACTATAATTATGGAAAATATTCGCTATTTTTCTGGCTTTTTCCTAATCCGCTATTTTTGCTCTGTCAAAGAATTCTAATTTTCTTAACTTGTGCCAAAAACAGAAGAAACCATCATCGAAATACCAATTCCCAAAGCCAAACCTACAAATACTTGAAAAGGGGTGTGTCCTAATAATTCTTTTAATCTTTCTTCACTAACGTGATGTCCTTCTTGAAACAATTCATCAATGATTTGATTAAGAATTTTGGCTTGTTTCCCTGCTGCTTGGCGGACTCCCGCAGCATCATACATAACAATCACCGCAAATAGACAAGCGATCGCAAATTCTGGTGATGACCATCCCATAGTTTGACCAATACCAGTTGCCAAAGCACCTACTAGGGCAGAGTGGGCGCTAGGCATTCCTCCCGCAGTAACAAGATGGCGGATATTGACTTTGCCGTTTTTAATTACCTCAATGACTAATTTCAATCCTTGGGCAGCTAAACAAGCAAAAATTGCTACCACTAATATCTGGTTTTGGAAAATGTCACCAACGTCCTGCATAATTTATATTTGATTATCCCGATACAACAACATCGTCTAAGAGAAAGTTTAATAGACCTCTTGCCAAAGTAAATTTTAAATCAAAATCAGTAACTCGTTACTTGATTACTTGACCAACGGTCAGAGCAGCGCGAAAGTGCGGTCTTGTGAAACAGTTGCGGTGGGCTGGTTTCCCTCGGTGCGCGTTCCTGAGGGGCTGTCACCTGAACTTGGTTCAGGTGCTTGAAAGCCCCGTTTGCGGATTATAAATTCCGCAGGGGTGGAAGGGGGGTTTCTAATAATTTTAAGTCTGTACTTCTAGCCGATCCATCTGATGATAAAACCCCCCTCCCCGCGCACCGCTTGAGCAAAGCGCACCGCCCGCGCTGAGGTTTCCGAGCGCGTATAGGACGGAGCAAGAACTGTTGAACCCGAAGGGCGGAGTAATTTCTGACTTAACCAAGATTTGTCTAAGTTTATGCCAGAATTCTAATGCTTACGAGTGATTATATAGTTAGCAATCTCTTGTAATGGTTCAGCTTTTTCTCCATAGGTTGTTAACTGGGCGATCGCCTCATCTATTAAATTTTGTGCTTGAATTCGTGATTTTTCTATGCCCCATAAACTAGGGTAGGTTGCTTTTTGTGCTTGTAAATCCTTGCCAGCAGTTTTGCCCAATTCTTCATCAGTGGCAGTAATATCCAAAATATCATCGATAATTTGGAAAGCTAAACCAATATTTTGAGCATACCTAGATAGCTTAGTAATGTCTTCTGCCGAAGCTCCTGCTAAAATTGCTCCAGATACCACAGAAGTTTCTAATAATGCTCCCGTTTTATGGGTATGAATAAAACTAAGAGTTTGAGCAGAAATATCAGCTTTACCTTCAGATTCTAAGTCTAAAACTTGACCGCCTACTAATCCTTCTGCTCCTACTGTACGCCCTAGACGAGCAATTACTTTGACAATTCTTTCGGCAGGAACATTGTGAGTATTAACAGCTACATATTCAAAAGCATAGGCGAGTAGTCCATCTCCAGCCAAAATAGCGATATCATCGCCATAAACTTTATGATTGGTTAATTGACCACGACGATAATCATCATTATCCATAGCGGGCAGGTCGTCATGGATTAAAGACATGGTATGAATCATTTCTAGGGCGCAAGCAGTAGGCATGGCTATCTCTATGCTTCCCCCTGTTAATTCACAGGTAGCCAGACACAAAATAGGTCTTAGACGCTTTCCTCCAGCTAACAGAGAGTAGCGCATGGCTTGATAAATTGTCTCTGGTTTTTTGATAGTCAGAGAATTATTTAAGGCTTCTTCTACTAAATTTTTTCTTTGCTTGAGATAGCTATGGAGGTCAAAAGCAGTTTGATTATCGGGATTGATTAATTTTTCGTCAGTTTTTACCATGTCTTAATGCTATGAACTAACTGTATTTATTATTGCGCGATGTGTCACTTTCACCAACAAAAAAATAGTTTTTTTGAGCTTTGTTAAGGTTAGCCTTTGTTTCAATTAAATTTAATGGAGATCTGCTTACCCACATTACTTTTTCTCTGGTAAATTTCTGGGGGGAATATCTCGTCCTCGATAAAATTTCTTTTCTAACTTGCCTAATTGCCACCAAATTCCTGCACAAATCAGACTCAATATAGTTAAAGAAGCTACAAACCACAAAGAAGAGTTATTTAAAAGTACAATTAGCATCGGTGTAATAATCCAAGCAACAACAGCAACAATAGCCACAACTTCTCTGAATGTTTTGAGATTATTTAAGGCTTGACGGCAACTGGAACATTTAGTTGTATGGGAATGATAGCGATCGAGTAGTTGCTCTCGTGACCAAGGAGCAGATAAACTTTCTTGAGGAAAAGGCTCTGTGCAATAGTAATTAACCCACTGGCGCAATTCCGCCACAAAACTATCTGCTTTGGTTGGTAAGTAAAAAGCTTTGTTGAAATTGGGACTACCTCCCATAGCTTCTAAATAACGCTCTTGATAATGGAGAAAAATTTGATCGTCTTCTAGTACGCTGTTTTGATTAAGATGAGAGTACCAGCGAGGTGTTAGCTTGATAAAGAAGCCAGGTATGGGAGAGGTAAATTTGAAGGGAAATATGGCAAATAGACGACATTCACCTTTTCTGATGGGAGTAGCATAAACTACAGTCATAGTTCTACCAAACTGTTTCGAGGTTAAGTCATGCCACATCAATCCTGGGGCAATAAAGGTGGTATATTGCTTCCCCAGTGTTCCTTTGCGTGGTCCTTCTGCCCACATTCCCTTAAAGCCGTGTTTACTTGATTCGATTACTTTTAATTCTACTGGTGCAGCATTAGCTCTATTTCCCACCGTTTTATGGTGAGTATAAGGGATATGACTAGAATCAAGTACGTTTTCCAGTAAAGTCAAAGCATCATAGGGAATATCTCTAAAAGTCCCCATACATACCCAATCCTTTGGGTTTTCTTCTAAGGCTTCAACAATAGGAACTTTAGTTTTGGCTGCATTTTCGCTCTTACCTGCATAGACAAATAACATTCCTTGAGCTTCAGCAGTAGGCAAAGACTTAACACAAGCTCTGTGCGAAGTTTCTGCTTTCCCTGCTTCTGTTTGTTGGGGAATATATTCACAATTTCCTGTCCCCGAAAATGCCCAACCATGATAAGGACATTCTAATAAGCCTGATTCGTTGACTCTTCCCTCACTCAAAGGGGCAAGACGATGAGGACATTTATCTTCAAATGCTCGCCAAGATTGACCAGATTTGTCCCACCAAATTACTATATTTTGATTGAGTAAAGTAAAAGTATTCGGTTTGATTTTATCCAAGTCTTCTAGATAATAAACAGGATACCAAGCTTCTTTTACGTCAAATTTAGTAGGATCGGAACCACCAGCAGGCAGTAATTCATTTTGTTTGCTTAATTTTTCTTGCAGTTGGGCAGTAGGATTAAATGTTGCTGGAGTTGTTGCCATCTCCTATCTCTCTCTTGTTGAATTTTGTGTCTATTTGTTAAATAATTGTTACATAAATTTTAGGCGATCGAGAGAACAGTCTGCTTTATTCAACCTCGATCTTTCCCGATTAAAATAGTCAGAGTAATCAATAAAGTCAAAAAAAGAAGTAAAAGAATCTAGTGGAAGAGTGGTTGATATACAAAGAATTTCGTTTTGAAGCAGCCCATCGATTGCCTCACTATGATGGTAAATGCCGTCGGTTACACGGACATAGCTGGGTAGGTAGAGTTTATGTTCGAGGTAATGAGTTAATTAAAGATGGGGCAAAACAAGGGATGATTATCGATTATGGGGATATCGCCCAATATATTAAACCACTTTTAGATAATTTTTTAGACCACTACTATCTCAATGAATCTATGGGTTTAGAAAATCCTACTAGTGAAGCGATCGCTCGATGGATTTTCAATAAACTAGAAAAAGCTGGCTTGCCTGGACTTGATTCTGTAGAAATTAGGGAAACTTGTACTTCTGGTTGTCGCTACAGAAAAATTGAGTAATTCAGAAAATTTTATTTTTGTAGGGGGTAAACGGATGTTCGCCCCCAAGACTCCTAATACTAAATCTGCTTTTTTGAACCCTCTCATTTTGCCTAATATGGTGAAGTGACATCCAACTCTCGATTGCCTGCATGAAGCAACACCACTTGGCTACGCCGAAGTGATGGTATCCAAGTAGGACACCCTTCTCGTTTGAGACAGCTACCCGTATACTCGGAAACCGTGCTTCTCGGTGAACAGCAGGGACTTTTGCCGTACTGATCCTCTAACTCATTTCTGGCTAGAGCTTGTAGAAACAAATTCTGTATTTAGTTTATGTATCGTTATTTGGCTTTGCTCCCTACTTTTATAATCGGGCGACACAAAGACTTAAGAGTTACGAACTTTGCCAAGAAGGTCTTGTATCTACCGAACTTATACCAGATCATTCTGCTGGGCAGTAATAGTGCCTTTTTGGGTAAAACCATAATATCAGAATTTGGACTTGTCTTTTGTGAAGATAGTTTGTCGGTTCTGTATCGGTGGAGTGCGTGCGCACTAACTACCACCTGCCTATCGGCGAGGAGGTAGAATGCGTGCTGGCTTTCTGTTCAATTAGTTGGTAAGGAGACTTATTGTATAACACCATAGTAGTGGTATCATTATATTCAAAACCAATACGTTTGTAGAAATTTTGTTGGTGAGTAGTAGTGAGATAAACTCTTTCTACCCTATTTACACAAGGATGACTCAAGACAGTTTCTACTAATTTTCCTCCTAAGCCAAGTCCACGATAATCAGGGTGAACTACTACATCCCAAATAGCAGCACGATAAACACCATCAGAAGTAGCACGGGCAAAACCAATTAACTTGGCTTCATCCCAAATGCTAACTACGGGGTTGCTATTATCGATCGCTATTTTTAAATCTTCTTGTTGTCTGTTTCGCGCCCAAAAAGCTCCTATTTTAAATAGTTCTTGTAGTCGATCGAGGTCTATTTTTTCTTTCTGAGTGCAAAATTGAATATGGCTACAATCCATTGTGATTAATTTCTCTCCTATGGCATATGGATGATTGAATTATTTCAATAAGCTAGGCTCAAATATTTTCTGGTTATTGTAGTTATTGTGACAGTATTTTTTACCATTTTGTAAACTACTTTATCTGGATTTGATAACATAATTTGCTGGATATAGCAGTTCTTGTGGTGGTAGTGAGGTAGAGTCAATACAATGGTTTTGGTAGATTTTGAGGGCGTAATTCTGAGAGGGAAGAAACCTGAGAATGTTGATAGCCCGAATAGTTAATTTTTGATGGAAGTGTATACTACTTATCCAAGAAAGACTATATATTTCATCTACAGTTATACTATTAATCTAAATTACTAGTATGTGATCCCTATTGTGGCGAAAATATAATTGGGAAGGAAATCATCAGGAGATTTGAGACAGACTAAGCTCCTATTTCCACAAAAGCTTATAGCTTAAAATTTTTTTAATCCGAACTATCAGTCAAACATAAAAGAGTCCCCATGATTATTTCATGGGGACAAAATCAGTATCTTTTAATTTATCTTGGGGGATTGAGATTTAAGAAAATAGAGATTAAAGCAGATATAAATAACGAGAAATTTTCCCTAACACTTTTTAAAATGCCCAAAAACCACCCAAAATAGTGCAGTCAGCTTAAAACTCCTTAATTTAATGATGGAGAGACTCTAATTTAGTTTTTCAAAGAGTCTTTACCCAAAACTTGTGTTTTTAAAGCATCTAACTCAGTTCCTAACTCTTGACGAGTAGATTCTTTCAACATATAACGATACACAAACCAGCCTGTGTAGCCTATACCCACTAGTTCAAACAAAGGAGCTAGAAGAGGAATATCGTTAATCGCATCAAGGATAGCAAATGCTATTTTAACGGTGACTCCACCAGCCAAGATTAACGCTATGATTTTGAGCGGCTCTTGATACTGAGAGAAGAACTTACCAAGATCATCAGGTAACTGTACTAGAAAGTCTTTTGCTTGGTCAAAAAACTCTGTTCCTTGTCCTGTATATCCTGAACTACTAGTGGTCATCATACCAGGAACTTCAGTATTTAAACCAGTAGCTTGTAATTCTGTTTTTTGCGCTTCAGATTCCATGTGTAAGCACTCCTTTCGTTAGATTGAACATTTTATAAGCAGTTAATCAGTATGGATATAAGCGTACGTACTGACTAACTTTTGCTCATATTATCAAACACTTTTTCTAGTTTTATCAGACTAATAAAGCAAATATTATTAGTCCTTCAAAAGTAGCATCATGCTCTTAATGGTAACGATTTCTACTTTTTTTCTTAATCGAATGACAAATTAACAGAATTTTATAGTGTGGCTCAAAACTTAAAGAAGCCTGGCAAGGCGATCGCTCAAATAGAGATATTCTTCTAGTGAGAAGCTATAGCTGGTTCTCTTTTAGCTGCTAGAGTTGTATTTTGTTTTGATTGACGACAATAGATTTCACAGGAGTTGTTAGGACTTTCGATTAATTTAACTTTATCTAGTTCTACTCCCAATTCTTGGATGGGTTTGGTTAGTAGTTGAGCGATGTGTAAAGCAATATTTTCGGCAGTAGGTACAACTTCAGCAAAATAAGGTATATCTTTGTTAAGAAAAGTATGATCGAAGGGTTCAACGACATACTCATCAATTACATTTTGTAAGGCGACTAAATCTACGATCATGCCTGTGCGAGCATCAATTTCTCCGATTACAGAAACTTCTAGGTGATAGTTATGCCCATGTCCATGAGGACGAGCGCATTTACCATAAATGGTAGTGTTTTCGGCCAAATCTAGATGGGGAAGTGCGAGGCGATGAGCAGCACTAAAATGAGTTTTAACTGTTAAAGATGCTTCCATATTATTTCCTTGATAATCTGCCCAAAGTTCAGGGGTTTCCAAAAGTTTAATTGCTACTAGTGGTAGATGGGGTGCTAATCTGTGCCAAATTACTCTAGCGATATTTTCTGTTGTGGGTAAAGTTTGTTTAAATTCTGACCAGACATCATTAAGATAAGCATAATTTAGCTGACTGGTCACTTCTTCTTTGATGACCCTTTTAACATCGGATAAGTTCTGTACCATCCCATACTTATCTATTTCACCAGCCAGAGAAACATAAAGAACATAGTTATGTCCATGCCCTGGGAAATTGGCACAAGCCCCAAAGAAATGTTGATTTTTGACTTCATCCCACTCCGCTAACCAATAACGATGACTGGCGGAAAATTGGGCGCGACGATTGATTATGCAATCCATAAAGATTGAAATAAGAGATAATGTGAAGTTTAGTAAAGATATCTTCTCTCAGCATAAACTAATTTCGCTGAGAGTTGCTGATCAGAATTCTGAAATCCATTGCGCTAGGCTCTAAGCTCTAAGCTTTTGAAAGTCAAAAAAAACTAGAATGTAAACGTCAAGGTAAATAATTTGATTAATCGTCCAAAAATAAAAACTGCATGAATACTCAGGAAAAATCAAATGAGCAGGTAGATTCAAACTATGACCAAAACTTAGTCCTGACTAAATCAAAATTCAACTTTGGACAACTTTGGAATATGAATTTTGGCTTTCTGGGTATTCAGTTTGGCTGGGGATTACAGATGGCCAATATGAGTGCTATTTTTGAGCATTTAGGTGCAGATGCCCACCAACTACCAATTTTATGGATTGCTGCCCCTCTAACTGGATTGATCGTACAACCAATTATTGGTAATCTCAGCGATTATACTTGGACTCCTTTAGGCAGAAGAAGACCTTATTTTCTGGTAGGCGCAATTTTTGCTTTTATTGCCCTTGTATTTATGCCTCGCTCTTCTACACTCTGGATGGCTGCTGGATTACTGTGGGTTTTGGATACCAGTGCTAATGTGAGTATGGTTCCTTTTCGGGCATTTGTGGGGGATTTATTGCCCCAAGAACAAAGAACCAAAGGGTTTGCTATGCAAAGCGTAATGGTGGGTATTGGTGCCGTTTCTGCCTCTGCTTTACCCTGGCTGCTAAACCATCTTTTTGCTGTCGAAAATACTAGTAACTCTCTTCATAAAATTCCTTTGACGGTAGAACTTTCGTTCTATATTGGGGCTGCCCTATTTTTAGGCACAGTATTATGGACAGTGATTACAACTCCAGAATATCCACCACAGAATTTAGCCAAGTTTGAACTCTTACAGGAAAAAAGAGGGGGAATTACTAGCAGCATTCGAGAAAGCTGGTATGCACTTAAAGATATGCCCTCAACTATGAGTCAGTTAGCTAAAGTTCAGTTTTTTACTTGGCTAGGGATATTTTGCTTTTTCCTTTATTTTCCACCCGCAGTAGCTCGCAATATTTTTGGTGCAACTAGTCAAGATTCAATTTTATATAGTGATGGGATTGAATGGGCAGGAGTATGTTTTGCAGTTTACAATGCTGTTTGTATTGGTTTTTCTTTTCTATTGCCCTATCTAGGGAAAAGAATTGGTTGTCAAAAGATTCACAGTATTTGCTTAGTTTGTGGAGGAATTAGTTTAATCTCATTACTAATCATTAAAAATCAATATTTATTACTAGTTGCTATGGTAGGCTTAGGCGTAGCTTGGGCAAGTGCTTTAGTCATGCCCTATGCCATGCTCACTGGAGCAATTCCTCCCCAGCGTAGAGGTATCTATCAAGGCATTTTCAACTTTTTTATTGTCTTGCCAGAGATTTTTGTTTCACTCTGTTTTGGCTGGGTCATGAATTATCTTCTGGATGATAATCGACTTTTAGCTGTTGTTCTTGGCGGAGTATTTTTGATTATTGGAGCAAGTTTGACTTTATTAGTTCAATCTAGTCCTGTCTCAGAATTAGAAGCAAGTACAGAAGTTGTGGAGATAAAAGAGGTAACCAAGACAAAAACTCAAATACAAACGTAATATCTTTAGTTGGGGGAATCCTTATGACATTATGTTCAATAGTCTCACGGTGAATTAAATGTGGAACGTTTAGGTCTCTCAATTAACCCAGTCGGTCGTTTAACTCAACTTTTGCTTTTAGCGGTTACGGTTTTAAGCTATAGCGTAGTAGCGATGGCAGTAGCTAACTCTTTGTTTGTTAGTCATGTTGGGGCAGGTAACTTACCCTTTGCCTTTATCCTGATTGGATTATGTTCTATGCCTGCTTATGTCATCTTTTCACAAATTATCGATCGCTATAGTCGCCCTAAATTATTTCGCTACATATTGCTGCTCTCTATTTTCGCGATCTTGGGACTGCGTTTATTACTAAGTTTAGATGTAGTTGCAGTTTATTACATTCTGCTAATTGCTATTTTCTTCCAGTGGGATTTTCATAACAATATTCTTTATCCTAGTTTATTAACAGACTATTTCACTACTTTAGAGTACAAGCAATATGCACCTTTTATTGGTATTGCTCAAGCAGTAGGTACTATGTTGGGTGGTGGTCTGACAGTAGTTTTGTCTCATTATCTGAGAACAAGGGATTTACTATTTTGTCTGCCAGTTCTATTTGCAGTTGCCTTTGCTCAACTGGTTTATCTAGAAAAATCTCAAAGACGGATAGATCGTATTTACGCTAAAACTAAAACGGGAATTATTGAATCACTGCAAACCTTTCCCGATTTAGTCAAACGCTATCCTTTAGTATCGTTTTTGGCTAGTAGTAGTTTTTTACTGGTAATTATCTACATCAGTTCGGAGTTTCTCTGGTTCAATATTTATGGTCAGCATTTTAGTGAAGAAGCTTTAACTGAGTTTCTGGGTTTAATGCGGATTCTTATTAGCTTGGTGCAAGTAGTTGTTCTCTACGCTCTTACTCGTCCCTTACTGAAGTGGCTAGGGGTAGCGCAGATGAATCCAGTGTATCCTCTGACAACCTTAATCAGCTTTTCAGGATTATTGCTTAATTTTAATTTGTTGGCTGCCATTGGACTGCATATCAATGGGGATGCACTCTACAAAGCAATTAATTTGCCTGTACACCAGTTAAACTACAATGGAGTTCCTCAAGAATTTATCGGCAGAGTTCGTGCTTTGAGTGATGGTGTCATTTACTCTGTAGGACTGACTTTAGCTGGTGTGCTGTTGTGGTTATGCACTCTCTATCTCAGTCTGGGGCAAATTACCTGGCTAGCTGCGGGTTTGACGGTGCTACTGTTATTAGTGCGTCTACCCATGGGGAAATTTTATGCTCAGAGTTTGGAAGAGATGATCCGCTCTAATACTATCAATCTAGATGATTTTAGTGAGTATCAAACTCAGCTACCACCTCAGTCTAGTAATGCAATTCGGGAATTACTCACTAATGAAGACCCCTATGTTCAAATCAAAGGTTTAGAATTAGCAGCTAATTTGGGCAACTCTAGTCAATTTTTACCCGAAGTAAAAACCCTACTATTCAGGGGAGATACAAAGGTACATCATGGAGTGGTTAAATTGTTGGCTACGACTCCTGAAGCAGAAGCAATTGAAGAATTCAAAAATTGGCTAACTCCAGACAATCAAACAATTTTACGGACAACTGCTTTAGAAATTTTAATTGCTAGCCAATATACTTTTAGTCCAGAACAAATTGACTCTTTGCTTCAAGATGGCGATCGCACTATTCGGTTATTAGCTGCGGTAGCTGCTATTAGTATCAAAACTACTAATCAAGAAACTGCTTGGGCAAAAATCTGGCAATCCTCTTTAGAAAAGAGTACTGCTAAAGCTATTTTGAGAATTATTACTCATTGCCATCAGCAAGAATTAGTTCCTTTAGTGATTAATATCTTGCCTCAAGCTAATGCAGAAATTAAACGAGAAGGACTAGAAGCTTTAAGTGTCTTGGCTTCTGTCGATAATTATGATTTAGCCGAAGTAGCTGTTAAAGAAATTGGTAATTCTGAACCATTAGTAAGAACTGCTGCCTTTAAGCTATTAGGGATTACCCGTTGTGCAGAAATGCTACCTTACCTCAAAACTGGACTGAGCGATCCTCATCCCAGAGTGCGTCAGCAAGTAGCTAGTGCCTTAGCAGCTTATGGCAAACCAGGGTTATCTTTAGCTCAAGCAAGTTTATCATCTCCGCAAAAAGAAGTAGTAGATACAGCGATCGAAGCTATTGCCAAAGTACAAAACCGATACGCTAATGATATTTTATTTAAATATCTGACTCCTGAGTTTGAGCAACTGACTCGCACTCGTAAGTGGCAACAACAAATCCCCCCAAACGATCCTAGTTGGCAACCTTTAGCGATCGCGATTAATGATTACCATCAACGTTTAATTCAAAAAGTTTTGTATATCCTTTCTTGTCTGGGCTATTCTCGTACAGTTAAGGCTGTCACGCGGATTTTAGCCACGACAGAGCAAAGAGACTTGGCTAACGCGGTAGAAGTACTAGTTTCTTTAAATCATCGCCGTTTTATCTTGCCCTTGGTTCCCCTACTCGAACAAATAGTCAACACCTCGATTGCGAGACAGTCCGTTGGGAAGGGGCCGTGGGCAGAACCTGCGTCTGCCCCTTGTAAGCCCCGTCGGGTTTCTTTTGGTGCGCGTTCCTGTCTTGGTCAGCGTTCCCTTGCGGAAAAGTGCGCTCATGGGGGTTCCCCCCATGAGCAACTTTTTCAAGACGCGTCTTTCGCCGACGCGGGGTCTGACCGCTTTGCGGATTATAAATTCCGCAGGAGACCTGACGGTAGTCGCTCCGCGTACGCACCGCTTAAAGAAACTGTCGAGGGGTATGGCGACGGGGCTTTCAAGGACTCGAATTCGATTCGAGTCACAGCCCCTCAGGAAACCCCGCCACCCCTCTCGGTCAAACAAGAACCACCAGGAAATAAAGTTCAACTTAAAGAAGTGAACGCCAGTACTGTTAACCCTCAATGGTTGAGAAACAAAGGCTATAAAATACTCCTTGAAGCCTTAGAGTCCAAAGATAGATGGATCAGAACTGGTGCGTTGATAGCTTTGGCGGTGATACCATCTACCTTACTCAAAGATAGCGATCCTGTGGTTCAATTGGTTGCCAGAGAAATTTTTCCTTCTTCTTGTCAACTTCTTTCCCCCACTAATTCATCGATGAACCGATTACTGTTACTTAAAAATGTGGCTCTGTTTAAAAACCTTTCTTTAGACGAGCTATTCTTAATCGATAAAGCACTAGAGCAACAACAAGTATTAAGCAATGAAACTATCTACACTGAGGGTAGTTGGGGCGATCATCTCTATATTATTGCCGAAGGTACTATCAAAATCATCAAAACTCTCGATGGAGAACAACAAGAGATTAAACAACTATCTCAAGGACAATATTTTGGTGAAGTAGCACTCTTTGATAATGCACCTCGTTGGGATGGCGCGATCGCTCTTCGAGATTGCACTCTACTCAAGTTAGAAAAAAAACGCTTTATCAGTTTGATAACTCAACGTCCCCACATTATTTTAGAAATATGTCGCTTCTTGAGTAAGCGATTGCGAGAAACTGATAAATATCTGAACACAAAACATAAATTGTAAGAATGCCAAAATAGACAATTTACTGATAGTGCATAATGAAGAGATAGTGTAATTTTAAATACTATGTTGTTAAAATTCTTTGCTTTGTCTTTACTCAGCTTTTTAGTAGTTTATATTTTTAGAGGATTGGGCATCTTAGGGTTTTTGCCTGGAGGCTTTATTCTCTTGTTGTTGCTAAATACTATAGTGTCTGGGTTGGCTTGGGGAATTCAAAAAACTAGAAGATTTTAAAATTGATTGCGATCGCGCTTTGCGTGCCAGCTTCGCCGAGCGCACAAAACTTAATATAAATAAAACTGGGGAGCGTTTCTCTGTAAAAAAACTCAACAGTTTGGAGCAAACAGAATTCCATACCCTAAGATGACAAAAAATCGAGAAGGAGAACACTATGGCTACATCTACCAAAACTTATATTTGTAATGTCTGTGGCTATGAATACGATCCTGAAGCAGGAGATCCAGATAATGGGATTGAACCTGGTACTGCTTTTGAAGATTTGCCCGAAGATTGGATTTGTCCTGTCTGTGGTGCAGAAAAAGAGGATTTTGAAGCAGAGTAATATTTAAGAAGAATTCAGGAGTTCAGGAGTTTAAAAAAATTAAGGTTCTGAAATCTTTTGACTGCTGTAACTCTTTTACTCAAAAGCTTATTATTAAAAGAGCAGATATCCTCTGAAAATTCTTTGAGTAATAGTTGTCTAAAAGTGGTTGTTATTGGTGGTGGGGCAGCAGGTTTTTTTGGTGCGATCGCCATTAAGGAAAAGGCTAATTCTCAGGGCTATACCTCTGTTGAAGTTACTATCCTAGAAGCAGCCCGTAAACCACTAGCCAAAGTACGTATTTCTGGTGGTGGTAGATGTAATGTTACTCATCATTGTTTTGATCCTGCTCAATTAATCCAGTATTACCCTAGGGGGGGTAAAGCTTTACGAGGGGCTTTTACTCGCTTTCAGCCCCAAGACACCATCGCTTGGTTTAACTCTCGCGGAGTCAAGTTAAAAACAGAAGCTGATGGAAGGATGTTTCCTATTACTGACGATTCAGGTACGATTATCCACTGTTTAATGACAGCAGCAGAGAAAGCAGGGGTAAAATTGCGTACTGGAGTTGTAGTTAAAAGACTTGCTCCCCTCTCCTCGTCTTGCTCCCCAGAGGGGCTGGGGGAGAGGTTGAGGAGTCGGGGGAGAGGTTTTCAAATTGAGTTAAAAAATGGAGAAATTTTGCAGTGCGATCGAGTTTTAATTGCGACAGGAAGTAATCCTTTAGGCTATCGTTGGGCGAAAAATCTAGGGCATACCATTGAACCGCCTGTACCTTCTCTATTTACTTTTAATATTAAGGATATTCGTTTACAAAATTTGGCAGGAATTAGTGTAGAGAATTCCCATATTCGTTTGTTGGGTCCTGGTCAGGAAAAATTAGCGCAAACAGGGGCTTTATTAATTACTCATTGGGGATTTAGTGGCCCTGCTATTCTCAAGTTATCAGCTTGGGGAGCAAGAGCATTATATGATAATAATTACCATCTTTCTTTAGAAGTAAATTGGCTACCACAGTACAATCAAGAAAGTTTAAAGGAATTTTTAGCAAAAACAAAATCAGCAAATCAGCGCAAGCAATTATATAGTTACTGCCCTCTCCCATTACCGAAAAGATTATGGCAGAGTTTGCTTAACTTTGTTGGCATCTCTCAGCCAAAAACCTGGACAGAATTAAGTAAAAAAGAATTAACTAAATTAGTTCAAGAATTAATAAAAGGACAATATAAAATTACAGGCAAAGGAATATTTAAAGAAGAATTTGTAACCTGTGGTGGAGTAAGTCTTAAAGAAATTGATTTTAAAACTATGGAAAGTAAAATATGTCCTGGGGTCTATTTTGCTGGAGAAATCTTAGATATTGATGGTGTGACAGGGGGATTTAATTTTCAAAGTGCTTGGACAACTGGGTGGTTAGCAGGAAGTTCGATCGCTAATTGCTAATTGCTAATTACTAATTGTGAGCCATTGTGGTCTTCTTCTTGAGCGAGAGGGGTAGCGATCGCCCTTCAGGCTATTGACAAAGCACTGGGAGGTTGATCCTGTCCCAGTCGTTCGGAAAAAGTTCAGGCAAATTTATCATTAAACAAGAGATAAAGCAAAAGTTGAGAACTTGTGCCTAGCATAGTGGGAGAGTTCAATCCGCCACTATGCCCATGTCCACTTTACGTAAAGCAGATTAAGATAGGTCACGTTTAAAATTTCAAGCCCAGAAACCTTTCTCTGCACCGAGAGCAAATTCTGGACTATCTTTAACAATTTGCATTACTCGCATTTGATCTTCTTCAGACATTTCCTCTTTCCAGCGATCGCGAGCAGCCTTAGTGTCTCTAAAAATTGTGAAGTATTGGTTCATATTTACTTCGCCCCGCTTAATTGCTGATGTTAAGGATTTGTTGCTACTCTCCTCGATAAAAGCAACAGATTCTGCTGGCATTTCTAGCTTGAAATGCTGGAAAACTTGCTGGGCAATTTCTAAAGGACGTTCTGTTAACTCTTCGTAAATCACGATTAATCCGTTGGCAGACTTCTGACAGGCTCGTAATGCTCGTCCAGTTTGGACTAACCAATATAACGCTTCCTGCTCAGCTATGGTCAATTCCTCTAATTTATGAAGATAAATCTCAGCTAGCTTAGGCTCATGTATGGGCATTACTCTTTTCAGCACAACCAGTCTTTCTTTAGGCATAGGCATCAAAGAATTTTTCTGACCTCGTATAATTGAAGATGTCACTGCACAGGGATGACGTACTATGTAGACAACGGGTATATCTGTCTCTGCCAAAAACTTGACCACCATATCAGAATAATCTACCTCTTTAAAAACCAGAAATGGTTTTCCTTTAGGGGTATATAAAGAGCGAAAAGCAGGGGATAAAAACTGATTTTTTCTAGCTAGTGGCCACAAAAAAGACTTACCAAAAGATAATCTTGAGGGAAAATTTTTCGAGAAAAAGGGTGGTTTTTCCGATTCGGGATAAGCAGGCAATAAGCAATTATACATACGAGATACATCTTGAGCCGAGAAAGAGTCCGACCTCGTTAATTCATACATCTCCTTAATAGTAGATTGAGTTTTTTGTAGTCGGTGAAATGGCTCGAAACGATACAAGATATCAGGATGACTGGCAACGATCGCTCCTAACCAGGTCGTTCCACTACGACCCAAACCAAATATTGCACCTATATTACAATTGCTTTGCTCAGAAATCATCTCAATCTTAAGTATTTAGTAAACTGAGGTTCTATTTTAGTCTGCATTTCTCATAAAGTCTGAGAGCATATTTCCTGAAAGCTTTGTCTAATTTAAAGCTTAACCTAATTGAAACGAAGAAAAAAAGCAGTGTATTGTTAAAAAGTGATCGACTGAAAACAAGATAAGTAGGTGGGTGTAATTAATTATAAAATGAGGGAAGGCAGAGGAAGCAGGGGAGAAATAAAACGCTATCTATCTTATATTTAATTGCGTTCAGCTACTTATAACAATCAGCACAGCTTTTCAAGAATTATTCTGTAAGCAATAAAAATCTAGGGTATTGGTAACTTTAATTCTGAGCGATTTTTAATATTGCTACTCATAGTTCCAGAATAAACGATTCCTCTTTTAGCATCCAGGGTTAGTATTGCTCCTTCTCTAATAGTTTGAGTTGCCTGCTTAAAGCCAACGACTACAGGTATTCCTAATCGCAAACCCAGAATAGCTGCATGGCTAGTCAGACTATCTTCTTCTGTGATTATTCCTGCTGCTTGGCGAATTATATCTACAAATCCTGCGTTTGTAGAAGCAGTAACCAGAATTTCTCCTCGATTGAAATCTTTGATATCTCTAGGATTATTGGCTATTCTTGCTCTACCACTCACTGCACCCTGACCAATACCTGTACCTTGACCTAAAACAGCTTGTACTAATTCGACTTTAATTAAATCTGTTGAGCCAGAAACACCTTGAAGTGTTCCTGCTGTCATGACAACTAAATCTCCAGCATCAAGCCAATTTTTTTCTTGAGCAACATTAATTGCAGCTTGGAAAGTTTGGGTAGTAGAAGGTAAGTCTAATACTAGTAAAGGTTTAACACCCCAAACCAGTTGTAATCTTCTAGATACATGAACATGGGGAGTAATAGCTAAAATTGGTGTTTTAGGTCGAAATTTAGAGACATTACGAGCAGTAGAACCAGTTTTAGTTAAGGTCATAATCGCTGCTGCTTCTAACTGTTCTGCAATTTGACCAACGGCTGCGGAAATAGCGTTGGGAATAGACCATTTCTTAAGATTGGGATCAGGTGCTATCCGCTTTTGCTCACCTTCAATGCGTTGAGCTATTTTTGCCATAGTTTCCACTGCTTCTACAGGATAATTTCCTACGGCAGTTTCGTTAGATAGCATTACTGCATCTGTACCATCGAGAATAGCATTAGCTACATCAGATACTTCAGCGCGAGTTGGTCGAGGATTGTTGAACATACTATCCAACATCTGGGTAGCAGTAATAACGGGAATACCTAGTTTATTCGCTGTAGCAATTAACCTTTTTTGCAAAATAGGAACATCTTCGGCGGGTAATTCTACGCCTAAATCTCCTCTAGCAACCATGACCCCATCACACAAAGAAAGGATGGCATCCATCTGCTCGATCGCTTCGTGTTTTTCAATTTTGGCAATCACAGGAACAGATTTTCCTGCACTGGCAATTAAGTCCTTAATTTCTAAAATATCTTGGGGATTGCGGACAAAACTGAGAGCTACCCAATCTACTCCTTGATCTAAACCAAAAATCAAGTCTTCACGGTCTTTGTCTGTTAGTGCTTTGATGGAAAGATAAACTCCAGGAAAATTTACTCCCTTACTGCTAGAAAGCACTCCACCTACAACTACTCGACAATGCAAATTTTCACTCTGATAGTCTATTTTGTCCACTACCATTTCTACTTTGCCATCATCAAGAAGAATAGTTGCTCCTTCTGGCACTTCTGCTGCCAGGTTATCATAAGTTACATAGCTAATTTCTTGATTGCATTCTACAGGTCGACTAGTAAGAATGAAGCAATCTCCTTTTTGCAAAGAAATCTTACCACAGGCAAATTTCCCTAATCGAATTTTGGGTCCTTGCAAATCTTGTAGAATTCCTACTGGCTGATTTAGTTCAAATGCTGTCTGTCGAATCAACCGAATAGCTTTTTGATGATCCTGTTGAGTACCATGGGAAAAGTTAAGTCTCAGTGTAGTAGCACCAGCTTTGATAAGCGATCGCAATACATCTGGTTTAAGAGTAGCAGGGCCAACGGTGGCAACGATTTTTGTCCGACGCAAATATTTGGGCGTTCTCATTACCTATGACAGAGATAACGGCAAGTCACAATTATACTTGATGGGTGGGTTTTGAGTCATCTCATCTGTAACATCTTACCCCAATATAAGTTTTTGGCAATGAAATCGAAGAACAGAATTTCTGCTGCAAGGTCTTTTGATGATAATGCGATCGCCAAATTACTATAGCGGTTCTCAAATCCCTAAGATACAAAGTTGTTGGTTTTGAGGCAGAAGTGAAATGTACCTCATTAAATAGAGCGCAATTTTGCTTATCTAAAGGCAACATCCAATAGGTAATAAGACAGTGGATTTGTACTCTAATTAGAAATATTTATTTGACCTTTTCTAATTTATCTTTCTGTTGTATGTTCGAGGATATCTGAAAAGCCATCTCAGGTAAATTCATACTGTTTTTTGGCATCTATAACTAACCAATGATTAGGGGGAATTTTAATGTATTGCTCTAATTTTGGATTATCTATAGGGCTTGGAGGTATAAAACTAGGCTTCTGCCACAACCGTTTAACTCTTTTGTTCTTTTTCTATTATTAATATCTGAATTATTTGTAATTACCTTAAATAATACTAGCTTGAGATTGGCTCCATCTTTTTGATTGGGTTTGCTTACTACTTGTTTTGGTTGTTTTTATAATTTAAATAATGAGCTATAGATAACGATCGATATAGTGGCAGAATTAAATTTCAATCAACAGATATGGATAAAATGATTAATTTTGTATCTTGTTTATCCAAATCAATAAACTATATTTATTTATTTTCTGTTTATTTACTTATATAATTATCAAAAATATTAGTGATTCATTAAGCTTTTTTGATTAACAATGTTAAATAAACACTATACTACGGTATTAACATTAGCTATATTAGTAACCTTTGGGATTATGCCCAAATCTTGGGCATCTTCTGACAAAGTGCAATCGGATTCTTCTCTAGAGTATCATTTGACTACTTTCAAAGAAGATAGTTCTACTAGCGACAGTAATTTAAAAGCTAACCCCAAACAAATTTATAATTACGCAGATGACTTACACGATACTCTTGTTGCTCAGGATGTTTCTCCTGTAAATGCTGATGATGGTAATTCAACAGATCAAAGTCAATCTACTAAGTTATGGCTATTAATTCTCGTAATTATTATCATAGTTCCTTCTGTAGGGTTTTTCTTACTCAAGTCTAGAGCAAAACCAGAACAAATAGATGAAGAACAGGCAACATCAGAAAATCTAACAAGTACAGAGGAAATTCCTGCTCCTATTCCTCAGAATATAACTTCTGAGTTGGCGGTAGATTCTATTGCTACTGATAAGCTGATTCAAGAAGATGCCAATGTAGAAGAAAATGAGGAAGAAATAGACGAAACCATTGTGGTAACTGCCCCAGATTCGAGTTTAGATTCTAGTTTATTAGATGACATTCAAGAACAAGTTCAAGAACAAGTTCAAGAACAAGTTGAGGATGCTGACATTCAGAGTGAGAGCGATGAGCAACAATCTGAGTTGGAAGATAGTCAGTCACTGTCAAAGCTAAGTTCTGCTGAAAATGTGATTGACACCCAAGGAATTATTAACGAATTACTAGATATATCAAAACCAGAATTGCCATCAACGGAGGTTGATGATGAAAATTTTGAAAATAATTTAGCAGAAGAATCTGTAGTCTCAGAAGAAGTAGCTCAAAACCAACCAGATTTATTATCAGAAACAGAAAATATTGCAGAAACAGCCGTAGAACCAACAGAACAAGTTACCGATCAAGAATTAGCTAATATTTCTGAATGGTTAAATGAAAAAATAGATTCATCCAATGATAAAGATGTTAGCGTAATGGATGATTTCTGGAATAATATTTCTTCTATAACTGAAGAGATTAATGCGGAAACAATACCAGAACCGACAGAAAAAATTACTGAGCAAGAATTAGCTAATATTTCTGAATGGTTAGATGAAAAAGTGAACCCCAATTTTAACCTAAATGATCTTGCTGCTAATGGTGTAGATGATTTAAATGAGCTAGTTGAAGGCACAGAACAAGATGCCAACGAAGAATTATTAGCTAATAATTTTAATCTGGAGGAAGAGCAAAATTATAATAAACAAACAAAAGAAGGGATAAGCGATGTAACTTCTGACTTTTTAGAAGAACTCTTAAATGAAGATTCAAGTAAAGAGAGCAAGCATTGAATTTTGTATGAGGTAAAAAAAAGGACAGATATTAACTACTGTCCTTCTTTATTATTGAGTTAGAAATAATCGATTTAGAAGTTCATTTCGGCAGCTTGAACTGTTTCTACTTGCTTTTTCTTGATTACGAGCAGAATTTGACAGAGCATAATACCCGCAGCAAAAGCAATCATACCAGCTATACGAGCAGGGCTTTGTAAGACAACTTCTGTATCTTTTTGACCGAAACCACCTACGTTAGGATTATTAGTAAGGGCATCTCCAGCAGCAATTTGTTCTCCTTGAGAAACAATTAACTCTGGTCCTACGGGAATACTATCAATAACTTGCTCATCCCCAGTATCAATAGTTACTTCGTAACCGCCTGCTTCTGGTTCACTAATTGCGGTGATTGTACCAGTTGCAGAAGCTTTAAACAGGTTGTTGTTACTGAGTTCACCAGTAGGATAGACTTGTCCTCGTCCACGATTAGCACCCAAGTGAACAGAGTACTTACCAAAATGAATATTTTTATCTTTACTGGGATCGGGAGAAAGTACGGGGAAAACAACTTCTTGGTATTGATCTCCAGGTAAAGGACCTACGATATAAACGTTTTCTTGGTCTTCTTTATATTGTTGGAAATAAACACCACCTACTTTTTCCTGCATTTCTTCAGGAATTCTGTCAGTAGGAGCAATTTTGAAGCCATCGGGTAGCATTAAGACTGCACCGACTTGTAAACCACCTTTAGAACCATCTCCGTATATTTCTTGAGATTCTAAATCATAAGGAATTTTAACTACTGCTTCAAAAACTGTATCTGGTAAAACAGCTTGAGGAATTTCTATTTCTGCAGGTTTTTCGGCTAAATGACAGTTAGCACAGACAATTCTTCCTGTTGCTTCTCTGGGAGTTTCTGGAGCAGTTTGCTGCGCCCAAAATGGGTAGGCAGCAGCAGATTGGGGTAAAGCTAGATCGCTAGCTAAAAATACAGCAAAGGTGGCGATCGCTACTACCATAATTTTGGCGATCGCGCTTCTAACCAATTGCCCCATTGCTAATTTCATGGGTGTTCTCATCTCTTTTGTCAACAATCTCAAAACTAATAATTTTCCTTAAAGTTTCAGGTACAAACTAACTGGGTTTGTAGTGTGTAAATAATTCGTTATCATCAAAGGCAACTCGATGAAACTATGTCCACCAAGGTTTTTCATTAGTACGAAAATCAGTTTCTGTCCAAGTACTAAAGACTAACTTGTCGTCTTCTGTAACATCAGCATGGGCTAGTGCTAAAGACAGAGGTGCAGGTCCTCGAACTTTTTTCCCTGTCGCATCATATTGAGAACCGTGACAAGGACACATAAATTTATTTTCACTGGCATTCCAAGGAACTACACAGCCCAAATGGGTACAAACTGCATTGATCCCGTATTTTTCGATCGTATCATCCTCTGCGATCACCACATAAGTAGGGTCGCCTTTTAGTCCTTGGGCTAAAGAGCGATCGCCTGCTTTATGTTCGGTAAGATATTCGCTGACAATTATGTCATTACCAAGGGCATCTTTGGCAGTTATACCACCACCAGCACCACCACTAGATGGAGGAATAAAGTATTTTACTACTGGATACAAAGCACCTAAAGCAACACCTGTAATTGAGCCAAAGGTGAGTAGATTCATAAATTGGCGACGCCCCATATCAGGGACATCAGAAGAGCCAGAAATTTGAGTCATAGTGAAATAGCAACTGTATACTTTTGTAAACTAAAATGAGAACAGAGTTAAAAACTCTCTTTATATTTTGCCCTTTAAAAGTGACCATTAAGGGATCAAGAGCATAAGTATAAAGTTTCTTGTCTTTAAAAATATTAACAACTTACTGTATTAAATTATTACAGAGATTGAGTATTTAGATCATAAAAGAGTTAGAGTTTAGCGATTAAACGAAAGAAGATGACAGGTGAAGAACTACATCAAATCTTATTGAGCAAATGGGGCTGCTCTTACGATATCCAATTGCGCCGGATTAAAGACCGTATTTTTGTCCAGGTGATGTGGAAATATTTAGAACAAGCTTCTTTTCCTCTTTCTGAACAAGAATACCTAGAACATTTAGAAGCAATTGCCAATTATCTTAATGCTTGGGGAGGAGTTCAACAAGTACAAAGTTTTATTGAAAAAACTCGCGATCGTCCAAGATTGGGTAAAGCAATTAGTATTCCTCTAGACTTAGGCGAAAGATCCTCTGAATGGATTCTAGATGAGCTATAAACGCTTGCTCTTGAGTCAATAACTACTTTTCGGCTATTTTTTCTGGTTTTTTGCCCAAATAAAAAGCCCAACAATGAATGTTGGACTTCAAACGTGTCAATCCTGTAAGTAAATTTGCTATTTATATTTTTTATTTAAACTAAGTTGTTATTTACTTCTTCTCCAATATCTCTCATTTTTTTGACAATGCCATCCTTAAAAATACTGGGTTTTTTGCTCTGTTTTTGTTTTGTAACTATAGATTTATTGATGAAGATGTTTATTGATAAAATTCCAACTAGCTTAAATTTTCTTCGGGAAATGTTTCTTGAAATTCTTCAATTAGCTCATCTAACTCTTCTAAAGCTTGATCTACATCAATCCTCAATGTCCCTAAGTTAGGGGTCTCTAACAATTGCACTAGCAATTCTCTTTTACTTTTAATCTGAGCAATTCTGGTTTTGATAGTAGATTTATCCATAATTCTGAGTGATTATAGCAACTCTAGCTCTAAAATAAACAATATTGATCAAATTATATACTTAAATATGCTGCGTAAAATATCTTTAGCTCGTCTTGGACTTACTGTAGGTGGTATTCTAACTCTTATAGGCTTTATTGCTTATGTTGCGGGTAATGCAACTCTTAATTTAGCAGGATTATTTTATGGTGTACCTATTTTACTGGGAGGTTTGGCTCTAAAAGCTGCAGAATTAAAGCCTGTTCCCTACATTGAACCTACAACCCCAGAAATTATTGCCTTAAGAGAACAACAAGCAACCTCTACGCAAAATCAATTACGTTTAGATGTAACTCGTTATCGTTATGGACAAGAAGCGCATCTAGATGAATCTTTAGAAAGAATTGGGTTAAGCCCTTCCGATGCAGATAGACCAGAATTAATTGGTATTCAGGAAACACAAATAGAAGGAAAATATACTCTGCTAATGCAATTTGATTCGCCTTTTATATCTTTAGAACAGTGGCAAAAAAAACAAGAAAAAATTGAAAAGTTTTTTGGTCCTGATATAAAAGCAAATATTACTCAACCTGGAGAAAATTATATCGATTTAGCCCTAATCAAAGTAGGGTAAATTAAGTGTAGCAGTTTTCATTTGCTTGATAAAGGGAATAGGGAATAGAGAATAAAATGTGTAGATAAGCTGTTATGCATTTATTTTGATTGCTGTAAAGCCTTGCTGAAAGAGATCTGGGCTTCAAAAATCCCAATTTAAATGCGTGTCAGCTTAATCATGTTTAGGCAATTCTATCAGTAACTTCTAATCAAAATGCCAAACAGTATTACCCCACAACTCGAAAGTGTTAAAAAAAAAAGAGCTTACTGTTATGACGCTCTTGTTCAACCTTTTCTCAAGTGGGCTGGAGGAAAGAGACAACTGTTACCGATTATCAAAAATTTTCAGCCTGCTAGATACACACAATATTATGAGCCTTTTGTGGGTGCGGGGGCTGTTTTATTTTCTCTTCAGCCAAAAAGAAGTATTGTTAACGACATCAACAGCGAACTTATCAACTGCTATCAGGTTATCAAAGAAATGCCTGAAGAGTTGCTTGTTCTCTGTCAGCAGCATAAAAATCAAAATTCTCAAGAATATTACTATAAATTGCGAGAACAGGATAGAAAAGATGATTTTAGAAATCTTTCTCCAGTCGAAAGAGCAGCTAGAATTATCTATCTTAACAAAACCTGTTTTAATGGTCTTTTTCGAGTTAATAGCAGTGGTCAATTTAATGTGCCTTACGGTAACTACTCTAACCCTGCCATAGTAGATTCTGACGTAATTAGGGCAGTAAGTACCTACTTAAATCAAACTAATGTGCGCATTCTGAAAGGAGATTTTGAGCAGGCAGTAGCAACCGCAAGGAGGGGAGCATTTATCTACTTCGATCCACCATATCATCCCCTGTCTAACACTTCATCTTTTACTGGCTACAGTATGGATGGTTTTGGTGAAAAGGAACAAATAAGACTTAGAGAAGTCTGTGACAAACTATCCGCTAGGGGCTGTCAAGTATTAGTAAGTAATTCGGCAACTACCTTGATTAAATCGTTATATGACGATCCAAGATACGAAATTGTCGAAGTAAAAGCTAATAGAGCAATTAATGCAGTCGGTTCAAAGAGAGGAAGAGTCAATGAACTGTTAATCTATAACAGGTATGATTGCCAAAAAGTCAAAAAATGAGATATCCTGGAAAACTCTTTTTAATCATGGTTTTGTAAATATTTTTATCGACTTCTCGAGCTACTATTTAAATCAATAAAATCCCTTAAGTATAATTACTATATTTCTCTATAATTAAGCTAAATTACGTTGAATAAACTTCGGTTAATACACAGAAAATAAGCCAATTTGCTTGTTGTTAAAGCACAAGCAATTGCTATAATTTCCAATATTAAAAGCTTTTTTACTTTTTATATAGCGTTTAAATTAGCTTCAGTAATCACACGGAAATAATGTTGCTACATTTTTAAGTTAATACCCTTATTTTTGCTTTGGATAATATAAGATATTATCTGTAAGAAAAGTGTTAGATGTAGCATGAAAATTAATCAATCAGAATTTGCTACAAATTTGCCAGACAGAACTAACAAACAGCCGAAAACTAATTGCCTCATCTTGCTTATTTTTTTCCTCTTAGTTTCAATTCTGGCTGGCTATTTTATTGGGCGCAAAATTAAACTTAATGCCGAGCGACAATTAGTCTATGATTGTTCTTTAAATAACAATTGTTGGCAAATTCCAATTATTGAGGCTTTAGAAAAACTTGTCAAAGCTCAGAAAAAATTAAAGCTACTTAATCTCTCCAATACTAATCTTGAAGATGCTAATCTTGAAGCTGCTCACATCCATCGTGCTAATCTCTCCAATGCTAACCTCAAAAATGCTAATCTCAAAAATGCTGACATCTATCTTACTAATCTCTCCAATGCTAATCTCGCCAATGCTAACCTCAAAAATGCTGATATCTATCGTGCCAACTTATCCAATGCTAATCTCAAGAGTGTTGACATCACCAATGCTAATCTCTCAAGTGCCATCCTCATTAACACTAAAAATCTCACTCCTACTCAAATTAAATCAGCCTGTAATTGGGAAAACGCTTTTTACAAAGGTCAATTCGATGATGACTATGAGGAATGGCTAATTGATAAACAAGCTAATCAGCAATTTATCGAGCTACTCCAACAAGCTCATGCTTCCGACCCTAAACAACCTGTTGATTGTAGTGCATGGAAATAGGGCAGATGGTTTTGAATTTGTTTAAGACTACTAGCTTAAAAGTAAGTTTTTAGTTAAATATTTTCTACTTTTGACAATGAGGACAAAAATGAGCAGAGCGTCCACCTAATTTAATTTTAGCGATCGAAGTACCGCAAATACGACAAGGTTCTCCTTTCCTGCCATAAACCCAAGCAGCATCACCATAATTACCACTTACTCCTAGTAAATTAAGAAAGTCGCTAAAAGTTGTACCGCCTTTATCCACGGCAGTTTGTAGAACTTCAATAATGGCACTATGAAGTTTTGTAATTCGATCGTCAGTTAAATTAGCAGCGATCGACTCTGGGTTGATACCACTTTTAAAAAGAGCTTCATCTGCATAAATATTACCAATTCCAGCTACTATTCCTTGATCTAGTAATAAAGTTTTGATTTGGCGACGACTAGAGCTTAATTTGTCTTGAAAATAAGATTGGGAAAATTGTTCGGAAAATGGTTCGGGACCCAATTTTTGTAAACCAGTAATAATCTTTTCTGGTGCTATGCCAGGAGGAACAAACCAGAATTTACCAAAGGTACGGGTATCAACAAAGCGCAATTCTTGCTTTTGGGGAAAAAACAGGCGGATACGGGTATGTTTTTGTAGAGATTCCTGCTGCTTTACCCAGAGAAGTTGACCAGTCATGCGGAGATGTACTCCCAGCCAACCTCCATCTTGACTAGATGAGTTGACTAACTTGGCTAATAAGTATTTTCCTCGTCTTTGCCAACGCTCGATCCTCACTCCTTCTATTCCTTGCCAAAACTCTGCTACAGAAATAGGGTAAGCAAGTGTTCTTTTTAGTACTACATCCCCACCCATTATTCTTTGTTGAAGGGTCAACTGATTAAGACCCTTACTTACTGTCTCTACTTCTGGTAATTCTGGCAAATTTAAGGCTATCCTTACGTTTGAAACAACTAAGAATAGCCTATCAGTCTTCGCAGAAGTTTGAAGAAGTTTTTAGCCGATCTCTTCCAATTCGCTTTCTGCAAAGTTATTAGTGTTTACACCGCTAGGACTACCACTAAAGCCAGTGTAATTAACTTTATCAAAACGGACAATCACTGGGTAAATGATACCGCTTGTGTCAACACTAGCAACTGTGCCTACGTCTTTATACCAATATGATTCTTTGCGCAGAATTCTAACTTTTGATCCTCTTTTAATTGCCATAGATTTTTCAATTAAATAAGTTTAGATATCAAAATACTAAAGGATCAATCCTCTTGAATAAGTGACAGCTTTAAGTTTTATTACAAATTTTGCCACTGCAAATTAACAAAATGGGCTGGACGACCTATGCTATCAACGGTTTTGGCGATTTCTCTAATTTTGAGATTAAAGGGTATGGCCGTAGTCAAGTACTTCTGTACCGACATACCAATATCTGGTGCTAGCCAACTAACGGCAGTAGTGGCAAATCCTAAACCTAACATTTGTCCTAAAGGATCTCGTGGCAGCAAAAAATAGGTAGTTAAAATTGCTCCTGTAGTTAGTACCATGGCAACAGAAACATTAGTACCACAGCGAGGATGAAGAGCTAAATTCCATTCTCCTTTTTGGAGACGATCCAAAGCTAAGCACACAGCACGCTTGAGTTGTAAGGGATTAATTTCTCCGTAAAGATAAAAGCCTTTTTCCGTAGACATGCCCCCAATGGTTTCGTTGTCATTAAAATTTACATGGCTGCTAGCTTGGTTTCGTCTTGCTTGTTCTAAATCACTTAACATCCAAACTGTGGCATGTTCCAAAGCGTGTACTTGTCGCAACATCAAGATTTCTTTCAATCCAGGCAGAAAACCTAATTGTTCTAGCAGTTGGCTATCTTGATTGGGCTGAGGTTGAAAGAAATCCAAATTGGTAAAGTTCCCGCCCTTGGCGAATGCAGTATTAGTCATAGTTTCTATTGATGGAGGGGATCGCCGAGATCCCCATTATAAAACAAGCAATTAACCACAAATAACAAACAATTAATTAAGAATAATTCCCTGTATGCCTATTTTTTCTAGAGATTGCAAGACATTTTCGGCGGTATTTTGATTACCAAAAACTCCTACTTGCAGCATAGATTTACCTTGGTAAGTAGTATTAAAAGCATCAGGATACATCGATCGCACTTGTGCTTTTTGGCTATCACTGGTAGCTTCCGCAATTACTTTATACTTAGTTGTGCTTGTACTAGTACTAGCTATAGAGTTGCCTCCTAAGACATCAGACAAACTACTTATTTGGGTATTTTGGGGAGAGGATGTCAGAGTTGAAGGCTTAATTTGAGGACTAAGAGCACTAGATTGCGGAACAGCAGGAACTGGTAATTTAGCTGGTCGATCGATGTCAGTTTTACTTGATGAGCTATCAACCTGTTCTTCTACAGTGGAATTTGAGAGAGTTGAAGGGTCTGGCGGAACAGTAAAGACCAACTCATTGGTTGCTTTTGTTTCAGAAGCTTCCCTCGAAACTGGAGAAGAGGCAGGATAGGTAATGGCTTTAGGTTGTGGCAGAGTATTACTGCTGCTATTGGCAGTTTCCGCAACAGGTAAAGGTTGAGAAGCTTCCCTCAATACTGGAGGAGAGGCAGGATAGGTAATGGCTTTAGGTTGTGGGAGAGTATTACTATTGCTATTGGCAGTTTCCGCAACAGGTAAAGGTTGAGAAGCTTCCCTCGAAATGGGAGTTTGATTGGGAGAAAGAGGAGATAAAAGTTTTAGAGGTCTTAACTCAGTTGTTTCCGTAGTACGGGGAGCAATCGCTGTACCCATAAAATCGATACTTCCTTCTGTTTTACCACTAATCTCTGTACCAGCAGCAGTGATTGAATTAGGAGTGCCATTCTGGATATCTAAGTTCTTATTGCCACGGAAAATATTCTCTCCTGGTTGAGTAGTTGTACCTAAATCTACTCTAGATTGAGCGATCGCCACTAAGCCAGATTCTGCAGAATTAGTGATTTCATTGTTGCGTAAAACAGCTTGAGAATTACCTTCTAGGATTACCCCAATCCGATTACGACTAAAAGTATTACCAAGTAAAGTTGGTGCGGAGTTTTGGACTATACTTACTCCGAAACCAGTATTTTCAAACTCATTATTTTCTACTTGAGGTTTAGATGTACCGTAAATAAGTAAACCGTTACCTCCGTTACGAGAAAAATAATTATCACTAATATTTGGGTCACTTCTACCGTTAACAGATAGTCCTGTATTGCCATTGCGAATAAAGCTATTATTGGTAACTGTAGGACTAGAAGATTCAATCCACAACCCATGTCCTCGTGAATGAGGATTCATAACCGTTACACCTGTTAATCCTTGAGCTTCTTTAATGGCTGCGATCGTTACTTGTTGTCCTGCACCAGTGGGACTGATGAAATCGCCACTACCATTAATGACAACATTATGTCCTTTAGAACTAGGACTACCCTGAATTGTCACCCTTTTACTAATAACCAGAGGAAAAGTTTCCCCTGTCTGTTCGTTATAAGTCCCAGGATTAAGATGAATAATAGTGTCAGACTTAGCTAACTTGAGAGCTTCAGTGATAGTTTTGAGTGGAGATTCCTTAGTTCCGTCTCCTTGGCGATCTCTTCCTTGTTTTGAGTCAACGTAAAGAATGTTTGCTTCTGCAGAAAATTGTTGTTTAGAAGTAGTTTGAGCGTTAGCTGTCTGGGGGAGGATAACTTTACCTGTAATTAAAGGTAGGATGAGCAATAAAGATAAACTGCCAAGCCATTTTTTGCCGATCATCTTGGTTTTCCAGGGATAAAGAGGATTATTTACAGGGAACGAGGAAAGTCGATCGCTTTTGGTCATAATAATTGATCTCCTTCAGCACTTAAAAAGTCTTGTCTTATACATATAATAAAGACACAGTAAAAATAAAGACGCAATCAACCTATTTTCTGTTGCATGGAATGGGTTCTAGATAACGTATAATTGCGAAAGTTTATGTTTATTGATTAAGTGTAACTAAGTGAAATTATTTGTTCATCACACTCCTGAACTTACTCCTTCAGAACAACTTCCTGATTGCGCTGTAGTAATAGATGTTCTCAGGGCAACCACTACTATTGCCACTGCTTTAGATGCAGGGGCAGACTCTGTACAGGCTTTTAGTGACATAGATCGATTGATGCAGACTTCGGAAGCATGGCTACCTGAAAAACGCTTGCGAGCGGGAGAAAGAGGAGGGGAAAAAGTAGAAGGCTGCGATTTAGGTAATTCTCCTCTCAATTTTACGGCTGAGATTGTCGCCAACAAAAGATTATTTATGACCACCACTAACGGCACTCGTGCTTTAGAAAGAGTCGCCCAATCTCCTACTGTTATTACAGCTGCTCAAGTGAATTGTCAGGCAGCCGTTAATTATTTGTTAGCAAATAAACCAGCAACTATATGGCTAGTAGGATCGGGATGGCAGGGTGGTTATGCTATAGAGGATACTGCCTGTGCAGGAGCGATCGCTCTTTCTTTGTTAGAGCAAGGCAATTTATCTTTAGAAGAGATAACTGGTAATGATGAAGTAGTTGGCGCGATCGCTCTTTATTCCCAATGGAAAGATAATCTGGTAGAGATGTTTAATCTTGCCGATCACGGGCAACGCCTCCTCAGATTAGGATGTGATGATGATTTAAAATACTGTGCTGAAAACAGTATTTTAGATGTTCTGCCGATTCAAAAAGAACCAGGCATTTTAGTTAAGCTATAAAGCTTGGCGCAATTGATATTGCTCTCGGTTGAATTGTTTTTGTTCTTCTGTTAATAAGTGGTAATTTTCTAGGGGAGGGCGCATATCCCACTGTATTTCTGCGAAAACTAGTAAATTTGTCGTCATAATTAAGCCTGTTAGCAAAAATTGCCAACCAGGGAAGTAAGGCAGCATTAATATACCTAAAATATGAAGACTAGCTGAAACCATCAAGGCACGAGAACGTAGCCCTATTCCTGTAATCAAATAGCCAGTAGCACTCAAACCCAACCAAAGATGACACAGATGTACTAAAATTCGCCCCCAACCAATAAAAATACTGAGATCGGTAAGAACAATACCCCCAAGCATCAGCAAAGACCAAGTATATAAAACCCAGCGTAATCGTTCTACTCTGACCCAAAAATGAGTCATCTGAAACATAGCAATCGTACCAACGATAGTAACAATTGACCAATATAAAGCTTGAGTAGTCCAGCTAATTGGATTAAATTGGGCTGTAATAAAGATTAGTGCTGAAATAAGCCCCCAAACTACAAAAACTTGGTCTATTCTGGTGTAGGTTGTCGAAAATAAAGTTTTATTTTTAAGAGATAATCTTAGTTGTAATAATCCTTGGCGGTCTTGGATATCTAGTGCTTCTTGTTTACGACGTAATATAGGCTGTTTATGATTAAAAAAGCTCATTGGGCTACTTAACAATAGCGAGTAAATTAAATTCTATTTTACTCTAATTTTGTACATATTTCTTTACTTATCTTTACAAAATTTTCAGACTAAAATCAGCTTGAGCGAGAAACCCTTTGTTCGCAAGACACTCAAGCTTTTACTGGCAATAAATTTCTTGTATAAGTTCTACTGAAATTGTTCAGAAAGATAAGGAGGCAAGGGAGACAAGGAAGAAATTGATTCTACCTAGCTTGAAGAACACCTTAAACCCTTGACTACAGTTACTTGGTAATTTGTTGCTCAAAAAGATCTAATGACTAATAAGCAATGACCAATGACCAATTTACCAATTCCGCCAGCCACCTTGAGCATTATCTTTTTTCACACCACGATCGTTACGTAAAGAGAGAATATTCTGATACTCAAAAGAACTTCCCCAGCGATCGATCTCCCTAGCGCGAATTACAGGCACAGGATGAGTTAGGTTGGCAGTCTGAGCAGTTTTCAGCATTTCCCCTAAGCTATCCTGACTAAAACTATCGTAGTCTCTAGCTTGTTCGATAAAAGCGTTTAAATTTAATTGAGGAGCAAGAGTGGGAGAACCACCGGCTAGCTTCATTAAGACTGACATAACTACTTTAGGGTCTTGAGTAGCCAATAGGGCAGCGCGATCGCAACTAAACTCAGCACAGCGTACCCATCGTAACATTTGCTCCTGCATAGAGCGAGCTAAAACTGTCCCCCAAACAGGAAGTAAGTTAGCTGCTAAGACCATTATATTAGCCATGGTCAAATAAACTCCATGCTCGCATTTGAGATGACCAAGTTCATGGGCAATTACTGCTTGAATCTCTTGAGGAGTAAGAATCTCTATTAGAGAAGTATGTAAAACCATGAAAGGCTTTTTACCTCGCATGGCAAAAGTGTAAGCATTAGGAACAGGATTTTGCTTTACATATAGTTGAGGCGGTTCAAGATCGAGAACCGTACAAGCGTCTAACAGCAGTTGGTGAATTGAAGGTAACTGCTTATCGCTAACGAGAACACTAGCAGCAATATTATCCACGTAAAAAAACTCTTCTGCTACCGAACCTAGTAGGCTACGAATAGCGACATCTAAGCCCGGTATTTGTTTTAGAGTTGTTGTCGCCTCTAAATCTAGAGGATGGCGAAAATCGTCTGCTTGAAGACCAAGAAGTACTTTTTTAGCTAAATCCATTCTTAACTTATCACCTTGTCCATTATTTACTATTAATTATTAATCATTAATTAATCTATTAACCATTTTTTGACACGCTTGAGACTTTCCCAGTCGGGTTTTCTAGCTAAACCATCCTCGATGTTATCTTGGATATCTTTGGCGATTTGATTATCTATTCCCATTATTTGTTGAACTATTTCTATATGCTTTCTAACGCCTTTTTCCCCTACTTCCAACATCGCTAGAGCTAAATTAATGCGAGCTTGGGGAGCTTTGCTTTCCAGTTTGGTACTTTTTTGGGCAGCCTTAAGAGCCTTTTTGCCTTGTTCGGTTAAAAGATAAAGCCAAGCTAAACAACTCCAAGCCGTAGCATTTCTGGGGGCGCGATCGCAAAGTTCTTGAAAATAGGGAATTAAGTCTTCGGCTTTTTCTCCTGCTTGATATCTTGCTAAACCTTGGTCTAGTAAATTATCTACGGATTCGGTCGTCATACAAAATTGTTATTGCTAATAGGTCATCAAAGTGAAAGCAGGCTATCTATGCCTGCCCTATAAAAATATACTTGATTATTCTCGTTAAAGAGTAAAGTTAAACGCCAAAAGATTTACCACACCCACAAGTTTGGTTGGCATTAGGATTGGTAAACTGAAAACCACCACCAATCATAGCGTTACTATAATCTAAAACTAGACCGTAGAGATAAAGGAGACTTTTGGGATCGCAAATAATTTTAAATCCATCATAATCAAATACTTCGTCATCTTCACGAATATTACTAGGGTCTTCAAAATCCATCATATAAGACATACCCGAACAACCTCCCTGACGAACTCCTACCCGTAAACAGAGTTCTTTGTTGCCTTGTTGTTCTTTAAGCATGGATACGTGTTTTAAGGCTGTCTCAGTTAATTGAATTCCTCTTGAGGGGGTTACTGTTGTTTCCGTCATAAGATGTTATGTGATTATTGGTTATATCTCTATTGTAGATTAGCCCTATGGGTAAAATATCATCAAAATCCAATATCTTTAAGCATAGCTAGATGTTTATCTATTGGAGCTAGAGTATTTGCAGCGATCGCGCCACTAGCAGCTACGGCAGGTAAACCAATGCCAGGAAAAGTAGAATCTCCACAGCACAAAAGTCCTGGTAAGGGAGTAGTTGCTCCAGGGAATAAGTCAACTCCAGCCTTAATAGCTGGACCATAAGAGCCATGATGACGACGGAGAAAGTGTTGGTGAGTAAGAGGTGTACCGACTAAAGTTACTTCACAACTAGAGCGAATATCAGGGATAACTCGTTCTAAAGCTTGCCACATAACTTCCGCTCTGGCTGTTTTTTGCTGTTCATACTCCTTACTTTTTCTATCCATTCCCTGCCACAGAGAGTAAGGCTCATTACCAGGAGTGTAGACATGAATAACGTGTTTTCCTGCTGGAGCAAGATTGGGGTCTAATACTGAAGGAATAGACATTACTGTTACATTTTGGGGTGCATTTATTCCTTTATCCCAATCATTAACCACGATATAGTGACAAGCTAAGTCTGAAGGTAGATTGCTAGCATCGATACCCAAGTGGAGATGCATAAAGCTATCGCATTCTGGGGTATTTTGCCGTTGCTTGCGGAAACTCGCAGGTATTGCTTCGTTTGGTAAGAGTTTGAGAGTATCCCACACGGAAGCGTTAGAAATAACTGCTTTACTTGCTTTTATTCTTTTATTTCCTCGCAATAATACGCCCACGGCACGATTATTTTCTACTATTACTTGTTCAACATGAGCTTTGAGCTTTAATTCACCACCGTGTTTTCTGAGTCCTCTTACTAAAGCCTCAACTAAAGCGGAACTACCACCCACAGGATAATCTAGTACTACTCCAGGCTTATACCATTCAGCAAACATAAATGCCATTTCTGCTGCAATTGTTCCGTTAGCTGGTAATCCAGAAAGTAGAAAACACAATAAGTCCAGCCAATTACGAATAAAATCATCCTTAACAACACCATTCATAATATGGCTAAAAGGATTTAGTAGTTTGAGAATATTAGGTGTGTGCCAAGCCAAAGAAGATAAAAACTTCATTGTGGTTATAGCTGCACCTAAATCTGAGCGTAAAGCAGTAGGAGGAAGAGCATTTACTGCTTCTGCCAAAGGTTGCATAACCTGTTGTAGTTTACGCCACTCAGCTACAGCTTGATTTCCCCGCAACTTTTGGAGGACTTCACAAAATTGATCTTTGCCAACAACAGTATTAAAGTCTCCTTCCGGTAAACGACAACCCCAAGTATTGTAAGTTAACCAGGTTGCATCCTCGCCAATAGCATCGAGAACTTGTTTGAGGGGATTAGAGGAAGGAGAATAGGACAAACCAGAATAGAGAGATGGCCCCGAATCAAACTTGAATCCTTGGTACTCAAAACCATGAGCAGCACCACCAGGAATAGAATGACTTTCACAGACTACTACTTTAAAGCCATACCTAGCTAGTAAACTAGCACAACTCAAACCACCAATTCCACTACCAATTACGATAACTTCTGTTTCTTCTTGGCTTAAACTTGCTGCCATTTTTCTCTTGATATACTACCCAAGTTATTTTACTCAGATACGGCAAGCGATCGCTTTATCAGTGAACAGTAAACAATGAACAGTCCCTAAGTAGCTAAAAGCTAAGAGTTTATTGAAGCTTTTTTGCCACATATTCTCCTTGCTGATTTAGAACTAAATGAGTTACTTGACCTGTTTTATTTTTGACAAATGTAATTTGTGCCTCAACTTCTTTGCAGAAAAAAGTTGTTTCTGATTCGGGAAAAATCTCAAGCTTTTGCTGGTCAGTGGCTTGTGTATAGAGCCTGTCTTGATTCTTAGTAACTTTAAGAATGAAATTCGGTTTGAGTTCATATTCACCAGAGTAGATATCGTAAATCTGGGGATTGACCTGGGCGAGAACCTTTGCTTTTCCTAGAAAATCAATCCAATTATACTCTTTTGCGATACTCCGAATAATTTCTTCAGCTAAATAATAACCATCACTTCCATTGGTCATTACCACAGCACCCTGTCCCTTGCTGGTATAGGAAACCAGTTTAGACATAAAACCCGTATTTGCTCCACCATGACCGAAACGAGTGACTTTTTCTCGATCGTTCAGCATCAATCCTAGTCCATAGGGATGCATTTCAGGTGTAATCATCAAATTTGCCATTTCTGTAGATAGTACTTGGTTAGATGAACCAGATAGGGCATTTTGTAATTCAATGGCAAAAAGAGCAAGATCGGATGGTGTTGTCCATAGTCCAGCAGCAGCCATTTCTGGATAGTTATGCCACTTATTGTTTAGCTTTTGTCCTTCTTGATGTGCGGTAGCTGCTGAAGCTACGAGTTTTTCTGGTAAAGGTTGCTCGAAGGTGCTATATTTCATGCCGATTTTATTTAAAACAAGTTCTTCAGCAATGACAGGGAATGGTTTACCAACTACATCTATGAGTAGCTGTTGCATTATTGTGTAGCCTCCGCCAGAATATCGCCATTGACTTCTTGGTTTTAAATCAACGCGAATAGGATCGGAATTAGCTGGTTCAACCCCATCTAAAACTTGTAACAGATTAGGAATTGATTGATTAGCTGAGTATCCCTCAAATCCGTGAACTGTAACTCCCGCAGTATGACTTAGAAGACCCCGCAGGGTTACTTTCTGTTCTGTGGTGTACTCATTTTCTGGTACTTTCCAAGATTTAAGTCTATTATTAACATCTTCATCTAAATCGAGCTTACCCTCTTGCACTAAAGATAATGCTGCCATAGCAGCCACAGGTTTGCTAATTGATGCTGCTTGGAATAATGTTGTCGTAGTAACAGGAATATTATTATCTTGATCGCATACACCATATCCTCGCGCCCATTCAATCTCTCCATTGTCGATCGCTGCAATACTCACTCCTGGTACTTTATAATGCTGCATCCGTACAGCAAGAGTCATTTCAGGAGCGGGTTCGCCTTGAATTATGACTGGCGGAAGTAGGCTATTTTCAACAGAGGTAATCCTTTGAGCAATATTTACCATTGAGTTTTTTGAAAAGTTTTTATTATAACCAAGATAAACTGCTTTAGCTTAATGAATAAAAACGAAACTCTAAAAATCTCAACAAGTGAGCAAGATTGGTTAATTTCGATAAAATCTTGCGATCGAGAACGCGATGGGCAATTTATTCGAGAATTAACTAGAGAAAATTTTTATAATTCTTTGAGCAAAACTATTGGTTGGAATGAAGATCGATATCAGGAAGAGCCAAAATTTCCTGAACGGTATCTTATGTTATTTAGTGACAACGATCGCGTAGGTTTTCTTTCATTGCGAGAGCAACCTAATTGTTTATACCTTGAGACATTACAATTAATTCAAAAGTATCGAGGGCAGGGAATAGGTACAGCATTAATGAGATTTGTTCAAGATATTGGTAGAAAAAAAGCAAAAGCTAAAATTCAACTCAGAGTTTTTAAAGACAATCCTGCTCAGTCTCTGTATCATCGAATTGGATTTAAGATAGTTGAAGATCAGGATTGGTGCTTTCTTATGGAGAAGGATTTAAAAGTTGATTAAAAAGTTTTTAACGAGTATAAAATAGCCTTTTTTACTTGCTGTTAAGATAATAATGCCAAAGTATTCTAGCAGCGATCGCTCTCCAAGGTTGCCAATTTTCGGCAATCGCTTCTAATTCTTTGGGTTTAGGGCGAGTTGGTAATTTCTTCACTTTTTGTACAGCGATCGCTAAAGCTAAATCTCCTTTCGGAAAGACATTTTGACGCTGCAATGCCATAAGCATATAGTTATCTGCTGTCCAGTCACCAATACCTTTAATTTGTTTTAACTTAGTTTTAATCTTGGCATCGTCTAATTGACTTAATTGGTGTAAGTCTAGTTCACCACTCTTGATAGCATCAGCTAAGGCTCTACCATATCTGGTTTTTTGTCGACTAAAACCGATCGCTTTGAGTTGAGTATCTTCTGAAGCAAGAAAATTTTCTGGGGTAAGAGGATTAACTACTCTACATAAACGCTCAAATACAGCCTTTGCAGCAGCAAGAGATACTTGTTGTTCTAAAATTAGTTGAATTAGGGTAGGAAAACCTGCTTCTCGTTGCCATCTGGGAGGATTTCCTAAAGTTTGAACGATATTGGCTAAATCGTCGTCGCGATTAGCCAGTACTTGTAAGCCATAAATAAAACTTTCTTCGCTTAAAGATTGTATAGTAAGCTTACCAACGCCTAAAGGACGCTTCGCTCGTTGGCTTTCGCCACGCTGCGATGGTATTTCAGTAGCCCTGAATTCAATGCACAAGACAAAGAATCCGAACCTCGAAGGAGGCTTACAACCCCTCCAATAATCGACAAGTTATAACTTGCATTTTCATCAGCATCACCATGCCAACCGCAACCGCTATTAGTACATTTAAATCTTTTTCCGCTTCTCAACCCCAAGTGCATACAGGCATGACAGGTTTGCGAGCTATAACGTGGCGAAACTGGAATTACCTCAACTCCATTAATCAATCCTTTGTACTCAAGAAAAGTACGAAGCTGATAGAAAGCCCAAGAGTTAGAGCGTCTTCTTTCGGTTTTACTTCTAGGTTGTTGGTTAGTTCGATTTCTAATACCAGTCAAATCTTCAATAGCTACAAGACTATTAGATTGTTTGGCATCAAGAATTATGGTTTGGCTGATGACATGATTGGTATGGCGTTGAAATCTTTTCTCTTTACCCGACAGCCGTTTCAGCAGTTGCCGACATCTGCGCCTGCTACTGCGTGTGCCTTTCGAGGCTTTCTTTTGGAGTACGCTGCGAAGTTTAGAGTATTTGTCTCTAACATCACGTATTTCATGACCAGACCATTTTTTGTGGTCAGAAGTAACCGCTATATCAGTGCGACCAAAATCAACTCCAATCACGTTATCGGAGTTAATTGGTTTTGGGGACTCATCCTTAACTTGAATATGAATATAGTAGCTACCATCTTTGTGCTTACAAAGCTGTGCCGATGTTGGTTTAGTCCCTTTAAGCTTTCCAACTTGGTAGTTGCTAGCAACAATTGGAATATGCTCTCTACCGCCAACCAAAGTCAGACTAACAGACCAGTCTTGCTCACGGAAAGCAAATATCCGAGCATCATAATCCGCCGATGTTGGCTTGAATGCTTTCACTGGCTTGTTTTTTTGTTTCGCAGTTTGGCGGTTAGCACCAACCCTCGCGCAAGCCCTAACTGCCAAATTAGCAGACAAACTGTATTTCTCTCTAATGGTCTGATAGACCAAAGATTGAATTGTAGTTTTGCTGGTTATAGATGGCTTAACTTCCTGATTAGCATAGTTACAAGCAGCAGCGAACATCTCAAGAGTAGTATCTATCATTTTGACTGCTTTTTGAGAAGGGTTGAGTTTGCAAACTATAGTCAGGACTTGTTTCATAAGCCTGATTATATCACCTTGTGACAGCACTTAAAAGTGGCGGAATGCCACCGCACGCGTGCAAGCTGGAATTAAATTCCAGCTTGGTCGGCGGTGCTGCCTCGTTGTTCCTCCCATACCTAAAGGCGATGGGCTTCCCAACTGCGACAATTATTGTGATTTTGTCAAAAGTGTTTTCTGCCAAACTAAACTATCTAAAGTATTAGTGAATAATTAGATAATATTATCTATTTTTTTTATAGTGATCTCTAAGCTCAAAAATAATAGTTAAAAAAAGGACTTAATCTATTTGTATCTGCTCAGAAAATTAAGTATTCAGTCAAAGTTAATGCTAATACTACTAGTGGTATGTATTAGCTCTATTTTAGCCATCGCCTACATTGGGTATAGCAGTGGTCAACAAGTACTAGAAAATAGCATTTTTAATCAATTAAATAGTTTAAAAGAATCCAAAGCCTATCAAATTGAGACATATTTTCAAAATATTCGCGCTCAGTTAGAAACTATGAGCGAATATCCTATTGTGGTTAATGCCATGAAGGGTTTGAAGCAGTCATATAAAGAACTAGAAGAACAATCTCTTCCACCTCAATGGAATACAAAACTGAAGCAATATTACAATCAAGATTTTTTACCCAAACTAGCAGAAAATGTCCAAGGAAAACCCTTGCTATTTTCTTATATGCCCGATGGTATGGCTTCGCGATATCTACAATACAACTATATTGCTAATAATCCTAATCCTACAGGAAAAAAATCTCTTCTCAACAATGCTCTAGATGGGAGTAGATATAGTGATATCCATCAACAAATTCAATCTATTTATCGCAAATTTATTAATCAATTCGGCTACTATGACTTGTTACTCATTGATGCTGAGACAGGAGATGTTGTTTACACGGTAGAAAAAGAAGTCGATTTCGCTACAAATATCTATCAGGGAGCCTATTCTAGAAGTAATTTGGCTGAGGTGGTACAAGAAGTTAGTGAAGGACACGATCCGGGGATTGTAGCTATTACCGATTTTGAAATCTATCGTCCTTCTTATGCTGCCCCTGCTGCTTTTATTGCTAGTCCCATTTTTGATGGTGCAGAATTAATCGGAGTCCTGGCGTTTCAAATCTCCATTGACCAGATTAATCGGGTTATGACAGGAGATGGGAATTGGGAACGAGATGGTTTAGGTAAGTCAGGAGAAACTTATCTAGTTGGTTCTGATTATGCCATGCGGAGTAACTCTCGGTTTCTGGTAGAAGATCGAGAAGCTTACCTAAAAATGATAGAAGCTCAAGGGATATCGAACAAAGAATTGAATCAGATCGCCAAGTTCGGTACTTCCATCTTGTATCAACAAGTCGATACTACTCCAGTCCACAAAGCTCTAGCAGGACAGACAGGAAGGGATATTGTGAAAGACTATCGTCAAGTAGTCACCTTAAGTTCTTATCGACCCTTAGACATTTGGGGTTTAGACTGGGCGATCATTGCTCAAATCGATCGCGATGAGGCTTTTGCCCCTATCGAAGCTTTTAAACAGCAAGTACTTTTTTCTACAGTAATTATTGTTTTAATAGTTACAGCGATCGCTGCTATTTTTTCCCATTATTTTGTTCGTCCTATTCACATTCTTATGGATGGTTTTCGCAAAGTGGGTAAAGGGCAAACTGATGTTGTGGTTAAATTAAAAGCTAAAGATGAATTTCGCGAACTGAGTAACTCTTTTAATGAGATGGTACGTAGTCTCAATCATCACCAACATTTAGTCAAAGAAAGAGAACAAGAAAACGAAAAGTTACTCTTAAGTATTTTGCCAGAACCAGTAGCTCAGAGACTGAAAGATGGAGAAGAAAGTATTGCGGATAACTTTTCTAATGTTACTGTGCTTTTTGCCGATTTAGCTGGTTTTATCGAACTATCAAATAGTTTACCTGCTAATGAAATAGTTAATTTTCTCAACGATTTAGTGATAGCTTTTGATGAAGCAGCCGAACGCTATGGAGTAGAAAAAGTGAAAACTATTGGTAGCGGTTACATGGCAGTAAGTGGTTTATCTATACCTCGGATCGATCATACCCAAAGAGTCTTTGATTTTGCTCTGGAGATGATTCGTATTTTGCGTCGCTTTAACCGCGAACGTCGTACCGATTTAAAAATAAGGATTGGTATTAATTCTGGGGAAGTAGTCGCAGGAATTATTGGACGGAGTAAACTTATTTACGATCTTTGGGGGGATACGGTTAATATCGCTCACCATCTACAAGTTAAAGGTAGGAGCGATTCTATTCAAATCAGCGATCGAGTTCACTCTAGTCTAAGTGATGTCTATGATTTTGAGCGAGTTCCAGATATAGAAATTCCTGGCATGGAAAACTTAGTAGCTTGGTCTATTTTGTTAGAAAACAAAGCGGTTCATTATTAATGGAACAATCTTTTTGGCAAGAAGGATATTTTATTTGGGGATTAATCCTGATTGTTGTCTTTCCCCTATTAATATTAGTTTTAGGAGAAATTCTGTTACGGTTGCGAAAGCGTAACCACTCCATAGCAGCAACCTTAGAGATCTTCCGTAACTTAGTTTTGCCCAGTTGGGCATTATTTATTTTACTCAACAAAGTATTGGGTTTACCAGGCGATCGCCCAATTATTCAGGTAGTAGAAACCTTAATTGGTGTTTGCGCTATTCATGCGGTACTTTCTTTGGCTAATGCTTTACTATTTGGAGAAGTCAAAGTAGGTACTTGGCAATCCAAAATACCTAAACTATTCCGCGATCTAATTCGTTTTTTCCTGATCGCCATGGGAACAGCTTTAGTCCTCTCGGTAGTCTGGAAAGCAGATTTAGGGGGACTCATTGCTGCTTTTGGTGTTGGTTCGATCGTCCTGGGTTTGGCTCTCCAAGATACTTTAGGTAATTTATTTTCTGGTATTGCTTTACTATTCGAGCGTCCTTTTAATATAGGAGATTGGTTAGAATTTAATGGACTCAAAGGGAAAGTAGTCGAAATCAACTGGCGATCGGTACATCTACTCACCAGAGAACTAGAATTACTAGTAATTCCTAATGCTATTTTGGCAAAAGAAGTATTACGGAACTACCATCTTCCCCAAAAGTTACACGTTGAACCTGTAGATATTGGCTTTTCTTATAACGATCCACCTAATAAAGTCAAACAAGTACTCAAAGAAACAGCTTTAGCCACTAAAGGAGTCTTAGACAAACCAGAACCAGTAATTCAAACCATCGAGTATGGTGATTCTGCCATTAATTATCGAGTCAGACTCTTTTTAACTGATTATGATAAAGTACCGCAAATTAGAGATGAGTTTATCACTCGTATCTGGTACGCTGCCAACAGATATGATTTAAATATTCCTTTTCCTATTCGTACTCTTTATCATCAACATCCGATTAAATTCAAACCAGACGAGCTATTAGCTAGATTTGTAGATTATCTGCGTAGTTTTCCCAGTTTTGTCAGTATAGACCAAGAAACCTTAGAAAAACTGGCTGAAGATGCAGTTTTTAAGCATTTCGGGGCAGGAGAACCCGTGATAAACCGAGGGATAAAACATTGTGGTCTTTATCTAATTATTGCTGGTCAAGCCAGAATTTCCGTGCCCAATAATTCTGGTCGAGAAATAGAAATTGTGACCCTCTCTCGCGGTGAATTTTTCGGGGAGATGGCATTATTAACTCAGTCTAATTTATCTAGTTCTTTGTTAGTAACGGCCATAGAAGACTTAGAAGTAATGATCTTAAAAACCGAAACCGTACAACTAATTCTCGATCGCGTTCCCAGATTAGCACAAGAAATTGGTGCAGTGATTGAAACTAGGCGTAAAGCGATAAAAATTGCGCAAAAAAGTAGCAGCAATGGCCAAGTTGTCTAATTTTATTTACTAATTAAAGCATTAGAGTGTTTTTCATAGATATAGTTTGTGTTGATATTTAATTGTTGATGGTTGATGGTAGTGTTAAACCCAATAATAGATAATCGATGATCGATAAAATTGGCGGAGAAAATACTAAATGTCAACAGAAAATAAGCACAAAGTAGTGGTTGTAGGTGCTGGTTGGGCAGGATTAGGCGCAACTTATCATTTAGCCAAACAAGGTTATGATGTTACTCTGCTAGAAGCCAGTGCTTATCCAGGGGGTTTAGTAGCTGGATGGAAAACAGCCCAGGGACGTTCTGTAGAAGGGGGAATTCATGGTTTTTGGTATCCTTATCGGAATATATTTAGTTTAGTTAAACAGCTAAAACTCGCTCCTTTTACTCCTTTTACTCGTTCCTCTCAATATTCTCCTTTTGGTTTAGAAGTAGAATCTCCTATTTTTCAGGATGAACCGAGATTACCTACTCCTTTAGGCACTTTTATTTATACTCGCTTTCAGCGTTTACCATTGATCGATCGCCTTTCTGCACTTCCCCTCCTCTACGCATTGATCGACTTTGATAATTCTCATGAAGCATGGCAAAAGTACGATAAAGTTACTGCCAGAGAACTATTCAAACAGTATGGTGTTTCTGCTAGATTGTATGAAGAAGCTTTTGAACCGATGTTGCTAGTAGGTTTATTTGCACCAGGAGAACAATGTTCTGCTGCTGCTGCTTTAGGAATGCTTTACTACTTTATTTTGGCTCATCAACCTGATTTTGATGTAGTTTGGTGTAGGGGAACAGTAGGAGCAAAGATTTTTCAGCCTTGGATAGAACAAATTGAACAAGCTGGAGGCAAAGTATTAACCAACAAAAGAGTAACTGATCTAGTTTTAGACAGTGAAGGTAAAGCCACAGGAGTTGTCTGTGATGAAGAGATATTTACAGCAGATGCCGTTATTTTGGGTGTGAGTGTCAGTGGCATTAAAAAAATTGTTAATAGTAGTCAGACTTTGAGCAAGTATGCTAAATTCCAAAATTTAAGTAACTTAGGAGGAATTGATGTTTTAGCAACTAGATTGTGGTTCGATCGACTTATAGATATTCCTCTTCCTTCTAATGCCTGTTTTGGCTTTGACGCTACTACTGGTTGGACATTTTTTGACCTCAACACTTTACACGATGAATACAAAGATGAACCAGGAAGCGTAATTGAAGCAGACTTTTATCACGCTAACCAATTGTTACCCCAAAGTGATGAACAAATTATTAATAAAGTTCATCAAGATCTAGGGATTTGTGTTTCTGGCTTTCGTAATGCCAAAATAGTAGACAGTAGTGTAATTCGTGTCCGTCAAGGAGTAACTCATTTTGCACCTGGTAGCTATCAGCATCTTTTGCGAGGTAAGACAAGTATTCCTCATCTTTATATGAGTGGAGATTGGATTATTACCAACCATGGTTCTTGGTCACAAGAAAAAGCTTATGTTACTGGTCTAGAAGCAGCGAATTTAGTAGTTCAACAATTGGGTATGGGCAAACAAGCTAATATTATTCCAGTAGAAGCAGATGAGCCTCATATTCAGATAGCTCGCAAGTTTAATCAAAATATGCGAGATGGGTTAGAATTTTTCTTGCCTAACTTCTGGCTACCATAGAAAAATAAATAAAGTTGAATATCAATATTGTAATTAAGTTAGTTATTAGTTGAGAGTAAACAATGTTTGGCAGAAACCCCAGAGAATCAGAAAATGAAGAACAGTTTAATTTTCCTGGAGAATCAGGAAATCAAGAACAGTTTAATTTTCCTAATGTAAATCTACAGTCAGATCGACCTGGAGAAGTATATCAAGGTGATAGTCAGGATACTGTTTTACAGTCTGAGTCAGAAAAATCGGAACTAGTTGGTAATGTAGAAAAGATTAGCCGAATTATTTCCCCTTATTTTATCGTTCTTATCGGTTTAGGATTATACGATAGTAACTTTCTTCTCGGTTTAATCTTAATTGTGACTGGGATTCTTTATTTGTTTAAAGTTTCTACTAGAGATATCGCCCATGCTTGGGAATGGCTAAAAGATACTCTTGGTATAGGGAAAGATTAATCCTTAGGGGTGGTTCGTGAACCACCCCTAATTCAGTTATTCGTTAAACTCACTATCTCACAACTTCAGGAGGATTAGAAGCCGATGGGCGACGAGCAATTACTTGGTCAATTAACCCATATTCTTTGGATTCTTCCGCAGACATAAAAAAGTCTCTCTCGGTATCTTCTTCAATCTTTTCTAGGGGTTGCCCTGTATGATTTGCTAGATGTTGATTGAGTTTCTTTTTGAGGTAAAGAATTTCTTTAGCTTGAATTTCGATATCTGTTGCTTGCCCCTGCGCCCCACCGAGAGGTTGGTGAATCATGATCCGTGAGTTTGGTAAACTCATGCGCTTCCCTTTTGCCCCTGCACTTAGCAAGAAAGCTCCCATACTCGCTGCTAAACCAATACAAATGGTGCAAACATCGGGACGGATTTGATTCATAGTATCGAACATGCCCATTCCCGCAGAGACAGATCCACCAGGAGAATTGATATAGAGATAGATATCTTTTTCAGGATCTTCTGCTTCCAAAAAGAGTAATTGGGCGACAATTAGGTTAGCTATTTCATCGGTAACTTGTTGTCCTAAAAAGACAATGCGCTCTCTAAGAAGGCGAGAGTAAATATCAAAGGCGCGTTCACCGCGCCCAGAACTTTCGATAACTGTAGGAATCATGCAGCTTTAGTATTTTCGTTCGTTATTTTCCTTTGATTGTAACTATAATTAGCCCAAGATTACAGAGGAACTATAGAGTATCAACATTAATAAGAGATTTAACCTAGACGATTCTTAACATCCTCAGCAAAATCTTCATAACGGCGTAGGGGTGTTACCTCGACCTGAACGTGTTGACCGTGTTCCTTCATGATGGGCAAATCCATCAGAATTCGATCGAGGGTGTCGGGAGTATCTACATTGACTACCGCAACTATGCGACGACTACCAACACACTTCCAAATATCGACGACTACACCATCTTTTTTTGCGCCCAGTGCTGCGTCAGCTTCTTTTGCCCAGATCGCAAATAGTTCTTTTTGAGTCATTGTTGCTGGATACTCAACCTGAAAGTCAAGTAAATATAGCATTACATTTGCTTCCTTTTTTCTTCTCTATTTCTTTTATTGAATCACTTTCCACGTTTGTTTAATCAACATTAATTATTTTTATTCGCGTGATGGGACATTATTGAATGTACCTAATAGTAAAGCTAATGCCAAAGTATTGGACATCCAGAAAGTCGAAAAGGAAAGAGATCTGCTTCATCGAGCCCTTTCTTCTGCTCCACAACAACTTACTTTTTCGATTTTTAACTCGACTCAATCCTTAAACAAAAAGTATTGCATAGTAACGGCTTACTCTCATTAATTTAAGTAGCATCTTCCCAATCACTTAGTAATTCATGCCTCGGCTGATGCTGATTTTTACTGAGTGATACTTTGGGAGTTCCAATATCCAGAGGATGTCTATGTCGATCTTTCCGTTTTAGATGTTTGTGCTTCTGTTTTTTGGAGTTAGTTTGTCTGGTGGACATAAAACTCACCTCCAAGGCTTGAATCTGGCAACTAGCTAACTTCACCTTGAGACTATAAAAATAATTTGAAGAAATTGTGAAGTAAGGAAGAGCAATTAAATTAGGGTTTTTCAGGAACGTAATCCTTCACCGTCAAAACTGAGCAAGGAGCATGGTGAAGTACATAATTGCTGACACTGCCAAGCAATAGCTCGCCTAGTCCAGAACGTCCCCGATTGCCAACTACAATTAGGTCGGCTTGCCAACTCCAAGCTAAGTGGCAGATAGTACGCCCAGGACTGCCAGGTATTTGCCTGAATTCAGTATTTATGCCTGTCTGATTTGCTTCAGCCGTAAATTTTTGTAACTTTTCTAAGCATTCGCTTTCATAGGTTTTCCATTGTTTGAGCCAACTATCTAAGGTTACTTCACTCAATGTAGACCAATAAGGAGCCCCTACATCAGGAGGTAGAGGCATAGGACTGTCTTCTTCTTCCCCTGATAACACATGCAACAGCATGAGATTAGCTTGATTCTGTTTGGCTAAAGACAGTGCTTTAGTAAAGACTAGTTTACTTATGGAAGAACTGTCCATCGCTACTAAAATTTTCTTAAACATATATACTAAGCGGTAAAATTTTCTCAGTCCGCTTCAATTTTGTTTTCTACTTTGCTGAGCAAAATTTCTGCCATTGAAATGGCAGCTATAATCAGGTCTTGTTCCTGCTGCCCTCTACCCAATTCATCGCTGACAACTGAGTAGATATGAGGGTTGGCTAACATCCCTGAAAGTAAATTAGTTGCAACTTGTTTGAGTTCACTGATTTTTGTGTTCATTTTTTTGCTTCGTTTGTATAATTCACGACCATATTTAATGGTGGTTAATACCTCCACCCTTACCAATCACTATTGCCTCTTGCCTTTTATCTGTAGGTTTGTCTAATTTGAATTAAAACTAGCTTATAAAAGCCATTGCCGTTCCAGAAAATATGCTTCTAAAATTCTTGATAGAGCCTCAGCCATTTTGATTTGTAGGATGTGTTGACCACCCTCAAGTTGTGAATCGTATAAGATTTCCTGGAATTTAGCTCGATCGTCAAGGGAATCGATTGCTGGCTGTAGAGGAATGGGAGAAGCCTTTTTTTGCCAATGGTTCTGAGTTTGAGCAATCTGAATTAGGATCATATATATTCACCCTCCTGTTTAAATTACAGTTAGGATGTTGCTATCTTTAAATTAAGGATTAAAGTTGAAGAACTTGTGAGGAACTATAGCTTCTTCATCGAGTCTGAATCTAGGCAAAATTAGACTTATAGTTATTCCACTACTGGCATAATCTTATGGCGACGATAGCCAAGGCACATCCATTGATAAGACACAATATTTAATAAGATACCAATGAAAAGTAACAGCACCATCAATCAGTCATCAGCAGGAAGAAGGCAAAGGTGCAGAGGTGCAGGGGTGCAGAGGTGCAGGGGGAGAAGAAATTATGCTGATCCGAATAGTATTAGTAGGCAACTAACCACTAACTACTAACTACTAACTACTTAACCTCACTATCTTGCTCCGAGATGTTAGCCCGATCGGCTTTTACTCCTTGAGCCACAAAAACTGAACAGGGGGCGTGATGAATCACGTAATTACTAACGCTACCCAAAATTATTTCTGATATATTCCTGTGACCCCTGCGACCAATAATAATTAAATCTGCACCCCATTTCTTAGCGCGATCGCCAATCCCTAAACTGCAGCTACCTACTAGGCATTCAGCTTCACAGTTAATACCTTTAGCGATCGCCTTTTGGTTATAAGTTTCCAGCCAAGCCCTGTTTTTTTCTATTGCTTGTTGTAGATGTTCGCGGTTTCGATGATAGCGATCGCCTGATACATTGATATCGTATAAAGTACCCACACCAACCCAAGGAGAAACTTTTTCCATTTGCCAGTCAATAAAATGTACCAGCAACACCTGACTCAGTTCTGGTTGAGCTATGGACAAAGCGCAATCAAAAACTACTTCTGCTTGTGAAGAACGGTCTAAAGCTACTAATATTTTCTTGAACATGCTTAATTTTCTCTAGCAAAGAATTCGTGATTAGTCATTAGTCATAAACAGTAGGGTAAGTGTGGAAACCTACGGGCTTTTAGCTGTAGGAGATGAACATCAAATAGGAAAGTTGATAGTTGGAGCGTCAATAGTAACTAACTACTAACCACTGTACGGACGTAGCATGCTACGTCCGTACGTACGTAAGTACTAACTAAATAACCACTAACTCCAATTCAGATTTGGCTTGCCGAATCGATTCTCCTGTTATCATTTCCACTAAGTCCATACCGTTACTAATTACGCCTGGTACACTGGGATAGCCAGCACTTGCGCCCACTAAGAACAAATTAGGCAATTCAGTTTTATAACCCAAACGATTTAAACCAATTTGTTGGGGAATGAGTTTCGCACCGTACATATTACCCTCTGGTTGTCCGAGATAATATTCGCTAGTGGTAGGTGTACCATAAATTTTCATGCGAGTATATTTGTTAATATCGGGAATTAAATTGCGAACGCCAGTCATTACCTGCTGATATACGGCTCGTTTTTTAGCTTTGTAGGCTTTAGTATCGTTTTCGTGGAGTTGTTTAAACGGTTCGTAGGGGCAGATAGTGGTAACTTCTAAAACATGATGACCTTCTGGTGCCATACCTGGCTCGCTAGATTTCAAGGTAGGACAGGATAAAAAGATCCAAGGATGTTCTAAATTGCCTTCAAGCTGCTGTTGATAGGCTTGGTTAAGATCGCCATTGGGATAGTACCAGATATTCCAGTTACCAAGACCGTAAGATTGGGGTTCAAACCGAGAGTCTAAACCAAGATAAATATTAAAAGCACTAGCTGAGTATTCATAATTAGTTAAACGGCGATATTCTTGTCGGCTTAAAGCCAAAGAATTATGCATTAAGCTGATAGTCAATTTGGGATCGAGGTCGCTAATATAGGCAATATCAGCTTGATAGGTTTCTCCCCCTGCGGTTATACTTTGAACCTGATGGTTTTCCACTTCGATGTGCTGTACTGGTGTAGAATATTTAACTACACCGCCACCTTCGGTAATAGCAGAGACAACAGTATCCACTAAGTGTTTAAAATGATGCTGGGGATAATAAGCACCTTCTGAGTAATCCCCAACCAAAGAGGTATGGGTAATTAGGGCAATTTCTGACGGTGGTAAGCCATAGTCACCACTTTGTCCAGCTAATAATGCCTGTAGTTTGGGAGATAGTCCTGTGCGATCGTAGAGGTCTTGTAACGTCCAGTTCCTTCTAGTGAATAAATGCCAATATTTAGGCAAGGATAACCAATCGGACCAATCTAAATCAAACCAATGCACCTCCTTAGTCAACTGTCGTAGTTCTTGATGTAATTGGTTGATTTCATCGCAGTAGAGATTAATTCCTTGTGCTTCTTCGGGAAAAGTCTTTAGTAGGCGATCGCGGAATTTTGACCAATTTAAAGGAATGCGAAAATCAACCTCTGGGGTAATTACTCGATCGATACAGTCTGGATCGAGAGAATTGAAAGGAACATGGCGATCGATATAGTTGAGAAATTGTTTTACTGATTGTCCTTCACCACATTGATAAATATAGTGGACATCGGCACAAAAGCTATAATCCCCATAATCGAAAGTATGACAACAACCTCCAGGTAGATAGTGCTGTTCTAAGACAGCCACTCGATATCCCTGACGAGTCAGACAAGCTGCTGCGGACAACCCACCTAATCCAGCACCTAAAATTACATAATCATAATTTTCCATTTTTTTTCTCCTGATAACTAATCGGACTAACCACCGTACGGACATAGCATGCTAAGTCCCTACTAACAATCATCATTTCTGACACTGCCGTCAGGCATAATCGTCCGATAGAACCTAGCACTGGTTAAATCAGCGCGATCGAGACAGGCATCAGTTAAATCAGCTTCCCGCAAATTTGCCCAGACTAAATGAGCGTGACTGAGATTGGCATTGCGTAAATTTGCCCCATATAAATTGGCATGATTGAGAATGGCTTTAGTCAAGTTAGCATTACACAAATCTGCTTCGATCAAACTCGCCCAAACTAGCCGTGCTTGATGTAGATTGGCACCGTAAAGAATTGCTCGATTCAAAAAAGCCCGTTCGAGGTGAGCTTGACTCAAAATAGCTCGATAGAGATAAGCTTGGCTGAGATTAATATTTGCTAACCGAGCTTTGTGCAGATCTGCTTTGGGTAAATTAAAGCCAGGAAAATCTTTGTGACCTAATTTATAGGCTGCTTTGAGCTCCTCCACTTTCATGGCATCGGACTTCCACCAACTTTGTTCCCCCAAGATTGCCCTTTGTGTCATTCGATTCAACCTCCTGATAATTTACTAAGGCATTAGCTAAAACTTGTTCAATGCGATCGCAAAAAACAAATTCCATTTGCTGGCGTACATCTGCGGGCACATCAACCACATCTTTTTCGTTGTGTCGAGGTAGCAAAACCCTTTTAGTTCCGACTCGATGAGCAGCTAAAACTTTTTCTCGTACTCCACCAATAGCTAAGACTTCTCCACTGAGATTGACTTCTCCTGTCATAGCAGTATCGTTGCGAACTGGACAATCCATTAACAAAGAGGCGATCGCTACAACCATAGTTACTCCTGCGGAAGGGCCATCTTTGGGAATTGCTCCAGCAGGAACATGAATGTGCAAACCATTATCTTTAAACACACTCACATCAATACCCATAGATTCCGCTTGCGACCACACATAGGAACGAGCAATTTCTGCCGATTCTTGCATAACTTCTCCCAATTGACCTGTCAGAGTTAGATTCTCTCCTTGAGGTAATAAGACGGCTTCGACAAACATAATTTCTCCTCCCTGTAGCGTCCAGGCAAGACCAGTAGCAACACCAGGTTTGTTTTCTGAACGCATTTCTTCTCTGAGAAATTGTCTTGCACCGAGCAATTCTTCTAGTTGTTCGGGATGAATAAGCTGAGGATTAGTTTCACCTTGGGCATAGAGCACAGAAACCTTACGGCAGAGAGTTCCTAATTGTTGTTCTAGTTTCCTCACTCCTGCTTCGTGGGTATAGTATTCAATAATCAGTTCGATGGTTGATTCGGGAAGTTGCACCGCATCATTGGGCAATCCAGCTTTATCAATTTGTCTCGGTAGCAAATATTTCTGCGCAATTTTCAGTTTTTCTTGTGAAGAATAACTAGATAGTTCGATAATTTCTAGACGATCTAGCAAAGGTGGAGGAACATGAGATAGATCGTTAGCAGTGCCAATAAAAAGTACTTGGGAGAGGTCAAAATCTAAATCTAAATAGAGGTCGCGGAAACTATGATTCTGCTGAGGATCGAGAATTTCCAATAATACTGAAGCTGGATCGCCACGATAATCCATGCCCACTTTATCCAATTCATCCAGCATAATCACGGGATTTTTGACTTCGGCTCGATGTAAAGCTTGGACAATACGACCAGGCATTGCACCAATATAGGTACGACGATGACCACGCAATTCTGCTTCATCCCTTAATCCACCTAAACTAATGCGCTCGAATGGTCTGCCCAAAGTACGGGCGATCGATTGTCCTAGACTGGTTTTGCCTACTCCTGGAGGACCAGCAAAACAAATTACTGTACCGACGGTGTAAGATTTGGGGATGGGATGGTCTAATGCTGATGCTAACTGCTGTTGGGCTATTTTTTTGAGTTTAAAGGTAGCTAGATGTTCGATAATTCTTGCTTTGATTTTGTCTAAACCATAGTGGTCTTCATCTAAGATAATTCTGGCATTATCTAAATCGAGATTATCTTCTACCTGACGATTCCAAGGCATTTCTAACAGCCAGTCCAGATAGGTACGAATGACACCTCCTTCTGCTGATGCACTGGTAACTCGCTCTAGACGTTTTAATTCTCTTCTTACCTGTTTTTCTACTACTTCTGGTAAGTTTGCTGCTTCTAGACGCGAGCGCAATTCCTCGATTTCTGCTCGCTCGGGGTCTGTTTCTCCTAATTGTTCCTGAATTTTTTTGAGTTGTTGGCGTAAAAAGAATTCTTTCTGTTGTTGGTCGATCTCTTTTTTTGTCTCTCCTAAAATTTCTCCTTGTAGCTTTTGAACTTCGATTTCTTTTTGTAAATCGCTCAGGATTTGACGCAACAGTTTTTCTATATTTTCTTCCTCTAAAACTTTCTGGGTAGTTGTGACATCTTGTTGCAGTAAGACAGAGGTTTGATAAGCTAGCTGGGCTGATTCTTTAGTGTTTAATAAAACCCCTAATAACTCTTCAGGAAATCGCGGATTTATTTCTGCTGCTTCTGTCCAAAGGGACTTAATTGCTTGGGTTAAGGCTTCGAGAGTTTGTTCGTCTGTTCCTGGGCTCAAAGCTTCTTTTTCGTTAAGGGCGGGCAGCCGTTTAAATTTAACTGCGTAGGTAGGATGAGTTTGGCTCAATTCTACGATCTCTACTCTTTCTAAACCTTCAACAATTAGTTGAATTAGACCTCCAGGTAAGCGAGTCATCTTATGAATAACTGACAGAGTTGCGATCGGATAAATTTCGTTAAAGCTTTCAATTTCAGGAGATGAAGATTTTTGAGCCTCACTAGAATCAGAGCTTATTGGTGCTGTTTCTAATTGTCCCAATCTTTGTGCAGCTTGGGGACGAATTGCAGTTACGATCAGTTGTTTATTTTCCGTGAGCATGGTGGACTCTACCACTGCTACAGAGCGTGGTTTTCCTGCAACCACAGGGATCGTGATTCTAGGAAACAAAACAACATTGCGAAGGGGAAGTAATAAACTTGTTTCTAGTTTGTTTTGCTTGCTAAAAAATAGAGAACTAGCATAGACCATATAACCTCCTCTTGCAAGTCAATTATCAACAGTTTTTGGCTGTTGAGGAAATTCGCTACAATCTAATTTCCATCCTCAAAATTTAGACTAAAAATTTGAGGATGTTGTGAAGAGTTTGCTTACACTTCATTTCAAACAACATTTATTATGACAAATCTAATCTTCTTGCCACTCGTCTTGAGCTAAAAGATCGCAGATATGATCTCTTAATAGATAGTCATTTTTTTCTAATTCACATTCAACACAAATCCATTCTCTTGGAGGAATAAATTCACAAAGAATACAAATTCGCTGGTGACGATCGATAATTCCTCTTTCAACTAAATGACGAGCTTCTTGTTTAATTTCATCGATTGAATAATCAACTGAATAATCAACTGTAGCAACCATCATTCACCTCTTAGATAATTCTCTCCCACTTTTAAGATAAGAAATAAGCTTGAAGAACTTGTGAAGATTTTTAGTCGTTAGTCGTTAGTTGTTAGTCAAGAGACAATGAATCTTTGACTTCTCTCCGAGAGCGAAAGTGCGGAGATTCTAACCCAGGTCTTGAGTCCAAAGAGCGTCGCACTACTCCTAGAACCTGACTAGCTGTCACCGACAATAAATCGGTGCTGGCAGTCAAAGACCAGCTAGACGCTTTGACGTGCTGGCCAATATACCACACGCGTTGCGCTTACATT
>JBFRWE010000468.1:0-9366 GCA_051439345.1 Xenococcaceae cyanobacterium | reverse complement strand
ATTAATTCTACTAGTTTCCCTTAACGGGTAGACGCACCATTAGGTAGAACTCTTCCTTCTACGCGATCGCGATATTCTTGTACACCTTCGTGATAGTCAATGGGTAATACGGCAACTACGTTTTCATGAGGGCGAGGAATAATAACCCAGGATTCAAGAGTAGCACCATAAGCTTTTTCTACAGCTTCAATTCCAGCATCCATAGCGGTTTTAACTTCGGAGACATCACCACGAATATTAATATTAAAACGCGCACTACCAACCCGAATATACCCCACTAGAGTAACCCGACCGGCTTTAACCATGGCATCTGCTGCTGCTAGTATGCCTGGAAATCCTTTAGTTTCAATAGACCCAACTGCCTGTTGCGCTGGCATAAATCATCTCCTTAGTTTAATAACAAAAAATAAATAAAAGTTAGAGGTAAACTTTAATTTAGTTACTGCAACTTCTAATTTTAGCTGTTCTAATCTTTTTTGAATATAGGTTAATAGCGGAATTGTGCTACTTCCTGGGTATATTCTATGGGGAGAACTGCTACTACATTATCTGGTGGATTGGGTACAGTATAGTGAGTCATTACTTTGCCACCAAAAGTTGCTTCGGATGCTGCTAATCCTGCTTCCATAGCTGGTCTAACTTCTGAGATTGGACCACGAATAGCAATGACAAAAGTACCGCTTTCTCCTTTATCGAAATAAACTAGAACAACACGACCGGCTTTTAACATAGCATCTGAAGCTGCTAATACTGCTGGAAATCCAAGTGTTTGGATAACTCCTACAGCTTCTTGTTGAGACATAAAATTTCTCCTTTAATAACAAATCCTACTTAGGCTAGATTTTAATTGAACTTGGTTCAGTATAAGCTGCAATAATCCGATCGCATCCCGATTTCGGTTTTGCCCATTGATAACGATATTCTAAAGGATCGCCCCAACATAAACCTAGATAAATCTCGTTCAGAGCTGCGTCAATTTCTGCCCATTCTGCTTGTCTAATTAGCTTATTGACGTATTCGCGATCGATTTTTTGATGATGATTGGGGTTCCTAGAATGGGAAAGCCGATCTTCTTGCCCCTCCGTCTTCTCGTCTTGAGATAACTTAGCTGAATAGAGATTGCTATTTCTGCCTGGCGCACTAGCTAACCAAAAGTTCATCCCTTCAGTTACTTTTTGCCAAAAAGCAATTACCGATTCTTTAGCTTGGACGAGAATTTCTTTATCTTCATCGATGGGAATTAATTGATTGTAGATTTCAGGATAAGAAAAAGTCTGCTCGCGAAAAGTACAATTGCGCCAGATGATCCCAGAAACTTGGTGTTCTTTTTGATACTGGTGAATTTGATGACGAAAATCTTGATAGGCAAAAACTTTGCTTACCTGATTCATATTTAGCAGTTTGGCGACGACGGGATCGTTGATTCTCTCTGCTGATGACAAGACAATACGCTTCCCTTTCCAGTTGGCTTTTAGTTCGCGATCGAGTATTTCAATTAGCTGTTGAGTCGTATAAGTCATCAGTCCAAGTGCGAGCGAATTTTTATTACGTCGTTTTACTTTGAATCTGACTATTGAGGGGTTTTTTGTAAATCGGGTCTTTCCTCAGCTACTATTGCCGATTCTACGGGACAAACTTGCAAACAGATACCACAGTCAATGCAAGTGGCAAAATCAATCCAATACCAGTCTGTACCTTTAGCATTTTTGCCTGGCCCTGGATGAATACAAGCTACAGGACAAGCATCTACACAATCAGCTATTCCTTCGCAAGTTTCTGTAACAATTGTATGAGGCAAAGTTTTAGCTCTCCTAGTTTTTTAACTCTCTTTTCTTCCATTCTAGAATAATAAAGCTAATAGCTATAGCTATTAGCTTTATCTCTGGGATTAATTAGCACTTAATAAAGTCATAAATACTCAGATATCTTTTACCTGGGTTGTTCCAAGAGTAGTCATATTCCATGCCTTGCTGGACTAGGTGTTCAAATTCTTTAGGATATTCGTACCACAACCCGATCGCTCTTTCCATTGCCGATTCTAAGGCATGAGGATCGGTTTGATAGAATACATATCCGTTACGTTTCTCTAGCGGTTTATTGGCATCGTAATCGCGATCGAACACGGTACTTACTAAGCCACCAACTCCTCTGACGATCGGTACAGTACCATACTTCAAGCTAATTAGCTGGGTCAGGCCACAGGGTTCATAATTACTGGGGACTACCATCATATCTGCACCAGCATAAATTAGATGGGCTAGTTCCTCATTAAAACCTAGTTCTAAGTGAACGTCAGGATTATTGTTTAAATAATATTTTTCGTGCCAGAACCAACTATTAATACTAGATTCTGTGGCTGACCCGAGGAGAACGAATTGCGCTCCTCGATTGAGAGCATAATAAATAGCATGATGGACTAAATGTACGCCTTTTTGTTGGTCTAAACGACCAATATAAGCAATAATTGGCTTCTTAACATCCTGAAGTAAGAGTCTATTTCTTAACGCCTGTTTATTTTTGGCTTTTTCTACAATAGTATCTAGACTATATTTTTGAGGAATATAATTATCTACTTCTGGACTCCAGATTTTGTAATCAACACCATTAAGAATGCCACCAAATTTGTTTTGATGAATGTCGAGAGTATGCCCCAGTCCATAGCCAACATCGCCAAACCTTGCTTCCCAAGCATGGTGAGGAGAAACCGTATTGACATAGTTTGAATAAACAATACCACCTTTCATCAAGTTAAGAGCAAAGGGATTAAAGTTATCTCTTAAGCGATCGTATTGGAAATAGTAAGATTCTCGATATAAACCAGTTGCCCAAAGAATATCTGCCCCTCCTATACCTTGATGCTTGAAGTTGTGGATGGTGTAGCATACCCTTTGATTGCTCATACCATGATGTTGGTATATTTCATATAGCATGACGGGAACTAAACCAGTTTGCCAATCATGGCAGTGAATAATATCAGGACGTTTGTTACTTTTGAGTAAAAACTCTAAAGCTGCCTTACTAAAGAAGGCAAAACGCATATTGTCGTCTTCAGCACCATAGTAAAAACCCCGATTAAAGAAATTATCGCCAGAATGAGGCTGAATAAAGAAACAGACTCTTCCATGTACCCACCCACAAAAAACGGAGCAGTGAATAGCACCACCATACCAGGGTACCCACAAATCACGGTAAGCATCGTGCAAACCCCAGATATGGTCGTAGCGCATACAGTCGTACATGGGCAGAATAAGCTCAACACAGTGACCCTGATTTTCTAGCTCTCGACTGAGTCCATAAACTACATCTCCCAATCCACCAGCTTTAATTACGGGAGCGCATTCGGAGGCAATCTGCACTATGTACATATTATTTAAAACTCCTTGGTTATTAGATAAGAATTTTTGTAAATTTTTTTTTAAATTCTAAAACATCATAATATTATTGCAAATCTGTGAGGTTAAATTATTTGATTCTTAAATATTTGCGGATTACTAATTGCTAATTGCTGATTGTTGATTGAACGGGCGTAAGCCTTACGCCTCTACTAACTAATCCCATACGGACGTTTCGTGAAACGTCCTCTACCTACTCGCTACTCGACTAGGGCATCCACTGAGGATAAAGACCCACTAGGGGTAATTTTTCTACTTGATGAATTTTAGAAGAGGAAGTAACTAATAGCCAAAGGCGACTGTCGATAATGGCTTCTCCTGAATTATTCATAGGCACATTAACTTCTGATACTGAGTCAGTAGTTAGGATTTGATCGAAGAGAATTCCTAGCCCATCAGGAGCGATACTTATTTTGCTATCTTGATATTCAGGTAAAGCTAAAACTGGTAATACTTGGGCTGTTTGGAGATTAATTTGTGCTAAGTATGGTTTTTCTTGATATTCTTCGTTTTTTTCGAGTTTAGTGAGCAAACAGTAAAGATGAGTCGTATTGGGATGGAACTTACAATCAAGAATAGAACCTTCTAGATTAAGTAATTCTTTTTCTACTCCCAGACTATTAACATAGAAAAGCGATCGCGTATAACGCAAATTGGGATTATCTTTATTAAAGTTAACCATTATGGCGGAGATTCCATTAGGGGAAAAAGTAACTACTCTACCGAATTGAGAAAGAAAATCAAGGGGTTCTGCATCTGGTTGTAAGGGTAAGAGGGCAATTCCTTCTCCTTGTGCCACAGCAATAGTTTTACTGTCAGGGGCAATTAAGAAATCTCCGCTAGGAGAATCTCCTAAAGGTTGGGGTTGTTTGTTTGCTTCTACGATCCACAAGCCGAAATCCGCAGGATTTTGGCGATTTACCCTTTGTACTGCTATTATCTTGCCATCTTGAGAAAGATCGAATTTATTATTTTGATATTGATTATTATCTAAAACCAGTTTAATTTCTGGAGTTTTTGTTCGGTCATTATTTTGGTTTAATCCTGTAGTGACAGTGTATAGTTGCAACTGGAGTAAAGCATTATCTCCACTACTTTTTTCGGCTGCGGAAAACAGAATTTTATGGCTTTGAGGATAAGGTTTAAACTCAAAAACCACTAAATTATCGGGAGTAAGCAGAGTTTTTGTTTCTTTTGTCCAGTTATAAAGAATTAGTCTCCCTTTTTCTTCTCCTTGGCTACCAATGTAAGCAAAAGCTCGATCGCGACTACGAAATTCCCCTACAAAGGGCTGCATTTCTTCTCCTTCGTCATTGCCAGCAGCAAACTTTTCTTTTGCCCCTTCTAACTCAACTTGATAGGTTTTTCCATAGGGAACAGGCGTGGTTAAAGTATAAGCTACTCTTCTTCCAGACCAACTAAATTTTCCTGGTAGTGGGGGATTAATGACTAAATTTTTTTCTACACTATCGCGATCCATCGGACGGTTGAAGGTAAGTACAAAAGCTCTATCTTGCCCTCCTACAAGTTGATTTTGCCAGCTAAAGTTACTAACTTGAGGTCCTGTATGAAATATACAATCTGTACCACAAGCTTCCCCACCCCAAACTAATAAACCGATCGCTATACTAAAAGCAAGAATTACAGCGATCGCTATTTTATCTATGGGTTCTAACAATCTTGGGTTCATAGGTTTTGTTTGATTGTTAATTGTTCATTGTTAGTTGAATTTTTTGCCTTACCTATTACCTGGTAAAGACAAGGCATGCCTTGTCTCCACTAATAATCATACGGATCGGAGGGGGTAGGAATTTCTTCGATAGATTTTGCTACCAACACTAACTGACGTTCTTCTTTCCCAGGTTCGCTATTATGACTCAATACAGGTAAAGTTTCTGTTTTCATTGTTCCCTGTACTACTAACCATCGATCCTGAGGATAATTAACACGGCTATCTTCTAGTTGTACTGGTATGCCAACTGGATAAGCATCTACAGCGCAGCAAGTAACTACAAAACGAGCTAGAAGTATATAATTATCTGGTAATTCGGGTAAATGAATGATAAATCCCTTTACATTGGCTTTTTGCCCAGTATAAGCGTCTGGTTCGGGATAAGCATTAAGAGTACGTACCCAATCAAATAGCGATCGATCTTCTGGTTTAGTAGAAGTACGGAAGCTTTGGGGTTGAAACCGAGTTAGAGGTAAAGTATCTGTTACTCCTCTTTGCAATGCTGCTTGACTGGATAAAATACTAGGGGGAATCAACAAACCTAAAACAGCAATTATTAATAGCAATGAACTACTAAAGCGAGGAGAAAACAGGGTAATGTGTTCGGAACGATTATCTTGATTTAAGTTAGTACGTAGTATATACAATCCTCTCAAAGCAGCTAAGAGCAAAAAAACAATACTAGTAGCCAAGACTAATCCAATATAATTAGGATGAATTAATAATTTTATTTGACCAGTAACAACATATTTAAGGAATAAAATCCCCCAAGCCAATAAAGCAAAAACATCTAACCATGGTATGATTTGCCAATTTTTCGGAATTTTTTTAGGGTTTAAAGATTGGATTAAACTTAAGGATAGTAGTTTAAAACTCATTGTTGATTTTTAATTCTAAAAAAGATAACCATAAGTAAAAGTTAAAATAAAAGCTAGTTGAGCAGCTAAAGCAAAAATATAGATAATAATCCTCGGTTTAAAAACTGTTAACATCAAGCCAATTCCTTTAATGTCAATCATAGGACCAAAAATCAAAAAAGCTAGCAAAGAACTACTAGTAAAAGTAGCAGCAAAAGAAAGAACAAAAAAAGAATCTACCGTAGAACAAATAGAGACGATCGCCGATAGTAGCATCATCGCTAAAATAGAAGTAATAGCATCTTGCCCAAGACTAATAACAAATTCGCGGGGGACAAACACTTGAATACTAGCAGCGATCGCACTACCTAAGATTAGCATTCCTCCTAACTCTCTTAACTCTTGTACTACATTGTCACTAAAACGATAAAATTTAGATAATTTGGATTGTAAGGGTAAATAATCTTGTTTTACTTCAGCTAAAGAAGCATCCATTGATAAAATTTGCCCCTGATTTAACAAAAAAGTACCAGATTGTAATAAGGGTGATATTTTTTCTTTTTCTTGCTGGGAATCAACTAGATTTTGATTGTAATTAGATTGCCATCTAGTTAATCTTTTCACTAAAGTTGGTTGGAGTAAAGGTTGGGCATCTTTTTGTTTACTAAAGACAAAACCAATAAAGATAGCAATTATTAAAGAAAACAATACTCTTAACCAAACAATTGATGGTTGTTCGCCAAAAGCAATCCAAGTTGACCAAATTACTACAGGATTAATTGTTGGGGCAGCAAGTAAAAAAGAAATCGCGATCGACGGAGATACACCTTTAAGTAATAATCTTCTTGCTACAGGAACATTACCACATTCACAGACAGGAAAAAGAAAGCCAATACAACTACCTACCAACGAACCTAAAAAGGGATTTTTAGGTAACTTAGCAATTAGCAGTCCTTCATCCATGAAAAATAATAAAGAACTAGAAAGCAAAACCCCTATTAAGAGAAAAGGTATTGCTTCTACTAATAAGCTTAAGAATAAGGTAAAAGCATTATGGATTTGAACCATACTTAGACTGTTGTCAAGTTATTTGCCTAGATTTTAGCAAATCGTCGTCAGAATATATTGCCTTTGTTGCCACTTACAAGATTATTACTTAAAGCTATCTTAATTTTGCACTCCAGCCACCAAATAAAAAAGCATTATAAAATCTAGTAATCTCAATAAAACCTACTTCTTTTAATAAACTTGCAATTCTGTTTTCAGGGATCAAATAAATTGAATTAACTGCCTTGTCAAATTTATTTTTATCTTCAATTGATATATTTTCTAAACGATTAAAATAAAAAGATTTCCAAACTAAAAGTAGCTGTTTAAAAGAATTAGATTCGCGATCGCCATGTAAATCAGCTAACACTAAAGTCGCTCCTGATTTTAAACGTTTTGCTATATTTTGGAGCAATGACAATTTAGAACCATCATCAGGAATAAAGTGCATTATGAGCAATAGAGTTGCTGCATCCATAACTTGAGTTTCTGGTAAAGAATCAACATAATCTGGATGCCATTTAACTTGTTGAGTAAAGCCTTGAATTTCTATTCGATTTTTAGCAATTTCCATCATATCTGTCGATGGTTCTACACCTATAAATTTCCAGTGTGGGTTGCGCTGGCACAAGTTAATAATTTCCATTCCTGTACCCGAACCTGTAACTAATACGTGACTCTGTTGACTACTATTTTTTTCTAGTAAAGTATATGCCATCTCGTGTAATGCTTCGTAACCAGGGATAGCTTTACGGATATCTAAATCATATTTGCTCGCACGCTCTCGATCGAATTTGATTGGTTCTTGTGTCATTAAATTAATACTCAGTACAGGATTAGTCTGATATCGTACTATTACAATAGTCTCAATTTTAGATAAAGCAATAGTTAATGCTTATTAATCCTGACAACATTCCTGAAAATACTGGTACTGATTATCCTGATGCCTTCAAACATTTAGTATCAGGACGGATCAGAAAACGTCTAGGCAATGCTGCTGGTTTAACTAATTTTGGCGTAAATTTAGTTGAACTAAAACCTGGGAGTTGGTCTTCTATTAGACATTGGCATTCCCATCAAGATGAATTTATTTATATAATTGACGGAGAAATAACTTTAGTAACCAATGCCGGAGAGCAAGTTTTAAAAGCTGGAGATATGGCTGCTTTTCCCGCAGGAGAAAACAACGGGCATCATCTGATTAATAACTCTCCTGAGATAGTAACTTATTTAGAAGTAGGCGATCGTACGGCAGGAGATACAGTTACTTATCCTGATTGTGATTTAGTGGCAAAACACAGTGATAAGGGTTGGATTTTTACTAAAAAAAATGGCGATTTATATGATGGCGATTTGTAAATCATTAAGATTTACAAATAATTATTCATTAGTAATGACCGTTGGTTCTTGATATTCGATGCCTCTTTTTTGATGGCGATATTCAGCCACAATGGGGTAAACTATGCTACGTAAACGATTAAGCGCGCCTACTGGACGATGAACAGCTAAACCATTCCAGGGGGAAAAGCGCAAATTTTCCGCGAAGTCTTCTTGTTCGGCAAAATCAATAACTTGATGTTTAACAGTAAGACGACCAACAGTCAAAAATGGTGATTCTTTTTCACTCCAAGGAATCGTAACATCATCGATCGACATTTTCGGACTAGTTTGCAATTGAATACCAAACTCCCAACAGTATTCCGCGTCAGGTTTAGCTAATGCTTCGATCAATTCTTCCCGATAATAATTATCTGGTTGATTCTCATCTAAGCCAAGGGCTTTAGAGCGATCGATCAAAGGAAGTTTCGGAATTCCTGGGCGAGATTGTAAAGTAAGCTGAGTATAAGGAGGTTGAGAGGAAACGGGAGTAAAAGCGTATTTAATTACCCCAGGATAGGTAACAGGCTTGACACCAGGTTGTTTGACATCGAAATTATTAGGTAATCCTAAAGCAGAAGCCGATCCACTCCAGTACTTTTCTGTAAGTAAACTTTTTGGTGTGGGCTTAGTAATTTTTTGCAGTGCGAGGAATTGCTTGGGATGAGTGATTAACCACCGAAAAGCAGCCTGCTGTGACTCAACTACAGCCTTGAAAAAGCCATGATAATCTTTGATGGTTTTAATAAAAAAGATGGTTGCATTTTGCGTGATGATATCTTGGGTGTGCAACTCATGGCTTTGGGGTAGTCGTTTCCCTTCCACACCCATAATTTTTACAGACATCGATCGAGTGTCGGCAACATAGTCATTTTCCACTGTTGTCCGTCCATTGGCAAATCTAAGCCAAACTGGATACTGCTTAGGTTGAGAAAAAAGTCCTTGTTTAAAATTGATATCT
>JBFRWE010000467.1:0-20016 GCA_051439345.1 Xenococcaceae cyanobacterium | reverse complement strand
TAGTGAAGTAAGAATTTATGGGAGCGATCGACTAGAAGATGAACCTTTGTGTCGTTTAGGTTTGCCTAGTGTTATTCCTCCTGGTTTTCATGGTACTTGGAAAAGTTTTTAGTTATCATCATTTTTTGATCGCTATAATATCCATGTACTAATAAATTAAGTTGATTACTTACCAATTTCTTTTGGAACTTTACTATGAGAACTGAAATGAATGTCTAAAACTTTCTCCTATAATACACACAGTTAGGGTAAATAACAGTTAACAAAAATCTACCATAATCTCAACATATCTGCTAAAATCTGTAGGTATGGAAAAGAAGTTCATCAAAATAGGGGAAGCTGCGAAAATTCTTGGCGTATCAATAGAAACGATGCGCCGATGGGAAGCGTCTGGAGAATTAGTTCCTCACAAAAAAACTCAAGGTGGAACTAGGTATTATGAACTTAGCAAACTAATTAACGCAGAAAATGATGAATGTCCAACAGTTTGCTATTGTCGAGTGAGTAGTCATGACCAAAAACAAGACTTAGACAGACAAAAAGAGTTACTGGAAACTTATTGTGCAGCAAAAGGTTGGAGAAGTTTAGTTATTTCTGACTTTGGTTCAGGCATGAACTACAAGAAAAAAGGATTGCAGAAATTGCTATCAATGATTCTGGAAAGAAAGCTAAAAAGATTAGTATTAACAACTAAAGATAGACTGCTTAGATTTGGCTCAGAATTAGTTTTTAGTTTATGTGAACTTCAAGGAATAGAAATAGTAATTATTCACCAAGGAGAACAACCAAGTTTTGAGGAAGAACTGGCTTCAGATGTTTTGGAGATAATAACAGTATTTAGTGCCAGACTTTATGGGAGTAGAAGCAAAAAGAATCGCCAACTAATGGAAAGCTTACAAGCTGAAGGAGATAAAATAATAGCTAGGTTGGAGGAAGGTTAGGAGATGCCTCAGAGAACTACAGTAGCAGAATTACCATCTTCACTTCACGAATTTGCCTCAGATATATCTCGATTAGTTTATCCAGCCAGAGTTGAGTATATTAATAGGTTATTGTCAGGAGAAAAAGACAGTTTAATTATCAAAGAAATTCAACCCAAATATGGCATAAATAAGCGACAAGCTAACGCTATCAGATGCGAGACAAAAGCAGCTATCACTTCAGCCAAAGAATGTCGAAAAGAACATCTTAAAAAAATTAAAGACCAAATAAAATCGACCAAATCTTGGCTCAAAAAACAACAAAAAAAGTTAAAAAATCTCCCCATAGCTTCCGACCTCAAAACCAAAAGAAGTGTTCATAAAAACAAAAAGTTTGCCATTCACCACAAAAAACGCCGATTATATTTATTGGAAAGCAAGCTAAACCATCTTGAAAATAAACCAATAAGAGTAAGAGTTGGACAAAAAAGAACTCAATATTTAACTATTGGTAGCAAAGATGAAACCTTGGGCAATCAAATAGCTCAATATGATGGTAAAAATATTATTTTTAGAGTACCGTATGCCTTAGAAGCAAAATACGGCAAATACATTCGTGCACCTTTAAATTTTCCCTATAAACTTGAATGGATTGAAGATGCTATCAAGCACAAACGAGCTTTAACTTATAGAATATATGCTAAAGATTTAAGATGGTTTATCGCTTGCTCCACAGAAGTATCAGAACCATCAGCAGTTAGTTATTCTAGACATTATGGCTGTATTGGGATTGATATTAATCCTAATGTTATTGGAGTTGCCAGAACCGATCAAGATGGCAATTTAAAAGCAACTAAACAAATAAAATTTAATCTTCACTCCCAACGTAAAAATCAAAGCATTTCAGGATAATTTATTTGTTCACCAATACTAGAATAAAAAGACCTATTTTCGCTTCAATTAGCAAAAAACGATGCTTCTTTCACCCAATTTATAATGATCCAATAAAGCTTTCAACCCAATAAGATGACATACACCATAGATGTTAGAGCCTTTACTGATGCTATCAGCGATCGCGATTTAGAGCAGTTGTGTCGCGAGAATCCCGATATGAGATTTGAAGTTGATGCAGAGGGAAAATTAATTGTTATGTCGCCTACAGGAAGCCTTACAGGAGAAAAAAATGCTGATTTGACATATCAAGTTCAATCATGGAATCGCCAATACAAACTAGGAAAAGTATTTGATTCTTCTACAGGGTTTAAGTTATCTAATGGTGCAACCCGTTCTCCTGACGTTAGTTGGATTGCTATTGAGCGATGGAATAGTTTAAGTGACACGCAACAAAGAGGTTTTGCACCGCTCGATCCTGATTTTGTAATTGAGTTACTTTCCCCTACTGATGATTTAGCCAAAACACAACAGAAGATGGCGGAGTATCTCAATTGTGGCGTAAAACTCGGTTGGTTGATTAACCCAGATCGCCAAGAAGTAGAAATTTATCGTCTTGGGGAGGATAAAAAGGTAATTAGCAATCCTAGTAATTTATCCGAGGAAAAGTTACTACCAGGATTAACTGTAGATTTATCTGATATTTTTTAGGGTATTTTCGTGGTGGCGATCGCCATAATATTAAGTAATATGATGTGAAATGATTATGCCGATCGTCTCAAGTAGATTTGATGTAATAAAAGAGTACTATCAACTGGAAGCTGTTTTGTTGCCTATTGTAGTGGAGTAAGGGTAAAATAGCCCCGTCAAGGTATTAAGCAACAAGATAGGCTTAGCATATGATTTATTCTATCTTTTGGCAAATGAAGGAACAATCAGGAGCTTCTCACGGACAATAATTTCAACATTGATTATCAAAAATATCTTGAAAATTTCAACTTTTATCTTACAAAAAACAAAATTAACTATTACTTTATTCTTATTTCCTTTAGGTTCTTTTTGTTTAAACTCAAATCAATTTGTTGTCTTAGCACAAACAGAGCAATATAATCCTCTAGAAATTATAGAACCAGATCCTTTGTTGCCACCTCCAGAGATCGATCGCCCTTTAACTTCTCTAGAAAAAAGATTAATCAGAGAAACAAATACTGTTTTAAATAATCAGGCACAATCAGAATTGGCAGCGGGAAATAAAGATGAAGCTTTTGCTCTTTGGTATAGAGAATTAAGATTACAACGAGCTTTAGGAATAACAGAAGAAATAACTGCTTTGGGCAGAGTTGGCGAAATTGCTTGGCAACAAAATCTTTCTCAAGAGTTAAATATAATCAGCGATCGCTTGCTCGTTATTCAGCAAGAAATAACTACTGAAGATACTATAGATATTCAATTATTAAAAAGTTTAGGTCAAGCTTATCAACAAGTAAGAGACCTCGATCACGCTGTTATTATTTACCAGCAAATCTTACAAAATAATCAGCAAGAAGATAATTTTTTAGAAGAACAAAAAAATCTAGAAACTTTAGGAGAATTATATCTAGCTCAATTTGCTTATATTCAAGCAGCCAATATCTACGAAGAACTCTTAAAATCAGTTCAAAATGAGCAGTCTCAAACTGCTCTAAATGATAATGAGTATACTTATACAAGTCAAACAGATACCAATTCTTTACGAGAAGAAAATTATCTAAATCAACTAGTAGAAATTTATACTAGACTACCTCAACCAGACAAATCGATCGAGATCAAGCAAAAACTATTAAAAAAATATCTAGATGAACAAAAAACTGAACAGTTAGCAGCCCTAAAAATTTCTCTAGCTAAAGATTATCAAAATCTGAAACAACCCAAAAAAGCTCAAACATACTATGAAGAGGCTTTTAGTTTAGCTTGGTCTTTACAACAGCTAGCTATTGCGGAAGAATCTTTAAAAAAATTGGCTTTGCTTTATCAAGATTATCAACAACCTAATGCTGCTTTAGAAATTTATCAACAACTGATTAAAGTACATCAAAAAGCCTATAGCTATTACAATTTAATGAATACTTATAGTCAGATAGGACAGATATATGAACAGCTTAATGATAATCAGCAAGCTCTTAATGCTTATAAAAAAGGATTAGAATTAGCTCAATCTTTAAATTATCGTATTGAGTATTTTCAGGAAAAAATCAAGCAATTAGAAAATAATTAATCTTATTACAATCAAGGTTTATTCAATAACCTCTCTTATTTGCATTATTGTTAACTAGCTAAATTCTTTTAGCCTAAACTACCGTTTCCTAACCTTACGGCTAAATCAAAAACTTGATGCAATATCTGATTTTGAACTATGTTGTTACAACCAACACTAGAAACAGAAAGATTAATCTTACGTCCTCTTGTTTTTACCGACGCATCCTTAATTCAAAAATTTGCCAGTAATCGTCAAATTGCCGATACAATGATCTCTATCCCTCATCCCTATCCTGATGGTGAAGCTGAACGATACATATCAAAACAGATGGCAGAATTAGAACAGGGTATTTCCGTTACCTTTGCGATCGAACCTAAATCCGCACAAAAATTGCAGGGAATTATGGAAATTCGCGATATTGACAGAGAACATTCGGTAGCTGAATTAAGTTACTGGTTAGCCGTAGAAGCTTGGAGAAAAGGATACATGAGTGAAGCTTTACAAGTAATACTTCGGTTTGGATTTATAACTTTGTCTCTCAACAGACTGTATGCTTATCATATGACAAGAAATCCATCTTCAGATAAATTGCTCAGAAAAAATGGCTTTCAACAAGAAGGACTATTAAGACAACGAGTAAGAAAGTGGGGAGTATTTGAAGATGTTGTATTGCAGGCAATTATCCGTGAAGATTGGCAAAATCAGGCAATTTAATTAATTTAGATAAAGCATAATTGTGGTTATTTTTTCTGAAAGAAAAGATCTGAAAATAGAACAAATAATTCCGCTATATAAAGCTAATGGTTGGTCTTCAGCTAAAAAACCTCAATTATTACATAGAGCATTACTAAACTCTCATTATCTTGTTTCTGCTTGGGATAATGATAAATTGGTTGGTATTGGCAATGCTATTTCTGATGGATTCTTAGTAGTGTATTATTCTCATCTTTTAGTTCATCCCGACTATCAGAGACAGGGTATTGGTAAGAAATTGGTAAATATGCTACACAAAAAATATCAAGGGTTTCATATGCGAGTCTTAGTAGCCGATCGAAAAGCGATCGCTTTTTATGAAAAGTGTGGTTTTGTTAAGGCTTTGGATACTCAATCAATGTGGATTTATCATGGTGAGGATTCAGCTAATTTGCCATAATCTAATTTAATCAGTTTGTCTGCTAAGTGAAAATAGCGATCGTCGTGAGTAATAACAATTACTGTTTTTCCTCTTTCTTTTAATTCTGGTAAAAGTTGCTGATAAAATATTTCTCGAAAATAAGGGTCTTGTTCTGCTGCCCATTCATCGAATAAATAGATGGGTCTATCTTCTAAATAAGCTGTTAATAAAGCCAATCTCTTTCTTTGCCCTTGAGATAATTCAAGACTGGAAAATACACCATTATTAATTGTTATTTTCTTATCTAGCTGGAGTTTTTGCAAATACTTTTTTGCTTTAATATCGAGACTATCTCGATCTATCCCCAACAAATTTTCAAAGAGATAAAAGTCAGCAAATACAACAGAAAATAACTGTCGATAGCTTTCTCTGTTCGCTTCTGCAATTGACTGTCGATCGACCAAAATTCCTCCAGCTTCAGGAATATATAAACCAGCAATTAATTTACCTAAAGTAGATTTACCACTACCGTTACCACCAACAATAAATACTATTTCCTTGGGATAAAAAGTTAAATTTATTTCTCCAAGGGTAAAATTGCTTTCTTCTTGTTCTCGATAGTAAGTATGAGTAACATTTCTTAGTTCTAAACTATGATTAAAAGTTAAACTGCGCTCGCCTGTTGCAGCTAATATTTCTGCTTGCTCTGCTAATGATAAACCCAAATCATCAATTTTTTTTAAAGCAACACTAGCTTGACTAATATTTGGTAAAACTTCAACAAGTGTTTCAAACGGACGCATTAAATAGGTCAAAGTCAAGACATAGCCAGAAAGAACATTACTTTCAATCTGTCTAAATTGAGGTAAAGCAAAAATGAGTAAACCAAAAAGAAGAAAGAAAAGTAGTTGTGAATTACCATAAGCGATCGACACAATTGCCATACTATTTACATTAGCCTTTTGAGATTCAGCAGCATTAACCTCTAATTCACTGGCTAAAAAAGCATCTCGACGATAACGATGTAGTTTTAATTCTTTAGTTCCTTCAGTAATAGCCCGAAAGTTTTTAAATAATTTATCTTCAATTTCTCTAGCTTGTTCAAAAAGTCTATAAGCTTTGCCAACCAACAATTGAATAATTAAAATACCAATTATTACGATCGCGATCGTTGTTAAAAATACAGACCAAGAAAGCCAAGCTAAATAAACTAAACAACCAACAATTAGAGCTAGATTAATACAGACAAAAGGAATAATTAAAACTGTATCAGAGATAGAATTAATATCTTTAGTGAGGGTAGCAAGTAACATACTCGCTCCTAACTGTTCTAAATTTCTTAGGGGGGAAGCTAAAATTCTTGCACTTAAACTTAATCTTAGTTTATAAACCGCCGATTGAGATAATTTAACCAATAGATATTGAGCTAAAATACCAGATAAAACTGTTATCAATACCAAAGCAATAAAACTAATCAATAGCTGACTAGTTGGTGAATTATTACTATTAATTCCTTGATTAATTTGTGCTAATAATAAAGTGCTACATCCTCCACTGGCAGCACCCATGAAAATAGCCAATATTAAAGTTAGCCAAGACTTACGAACTAGCAATTTAATAATATTCATAAAATTCAGTAAACTTGAACTTTTGATATAAGCTATTATTCAATATTTTGATGCAATTGGCGCAGAATTTGCTCCAATTCTTGCTGATAGCGACCATATTCTGTCCAATTACCTTGTTTTAGTGCAGTTTGCCCTCGATTATAAGTTTCCCAGGCTGAGCGAATTAAGGTAGAATCTTTTCCCGACAAGGTAGGTGGTTGTTGGGGTTGAGGGACTTGCTTATCACCGAAAATAGCTACCAAAGATCGATCTAGAGTAGGCTGCATGACTATTTTTTTATCATAAGCAACAATTACTCGTTTCAATTCTGGTAATTGCCCTTGTTCTGCTCGTAAATAAACTGGTTCAATGTATAACAAAGATCCATTGATAGGAATAACTAAGATATCTCCCCGAATAACTCGCGAACCTTCTTGACTCCAGAGAGTTAATTGCTGAGAAATTTCAGGGGTTTGATCGATACGTGCTTCTATCTGGAAAGGGCCATAAACTAGTTCTTGTTTAGGAAATTCGTATAGTAGTAGTTTACCGTAATTATCACCATCAGAACGGGCTGCCATCCAAGCAATCATATTATCTTTATTGACAGGGGTAAAAGGTAAGATGAGTACAAATTCTTCTTTTGATTCACCTGGCAAACGCATAATTAAATAGTAAGGCTCGATCGCGCCTCGTTTACCTTCATAAATTCCTGCTGCAAAACGCCATAAATCCTCACGATTATAAAAGACTTGCGGATCGTTCATGTGATAAGACAAAAACATTTTTGCCTGAATCTTAAACAAGTCGAGAGGATAGCGAAAATGAGCTTGTACTTCTGGGGAAATAGTCTCTTTTCCTTTAAAGAGGTTGGGAAAAATTTGGCGGTAAGTAGCTAAGATGGGATCTTCTTCATCTACTACTAAAAATTCCATTGTTCCATCTTTAGCATCAACCAAAACTTTAACGGAGTTACGAATATAGTTAATTTTTTTGTCCGCAGTGAGTTGGGTATTACTATTCGTAACTGGTTCAGAATAAGGATAGCGATCGCTGGTAGTATAGGCATCAATAATCCACTGCAATCTACCATTGATAACGGCAATATAAGGATCGCTATCGAACTGTAAAAAAGGAGCTACATGAGCTACTCTCTCCCTAATCTGCCGATAATAATGGATGCGAGAAGTATTGGTAAAATAATTAGAAATCAGGATTTTGAAACTACCCAAGTCATAAGCATAAGCCAATCTCTGCCAAAAAGTGGGCATAGGTACACCACCAGTACCTTCATAATAGACAAAGGCATTTTCATTTCCCTGGGGATAATCAAATTCTGGAGTAGAAGTATTGGTAAAAATATAGCGATCGCTTTCTTCTCCATAATAGATGGCAGGTTCTTTTATTTGTAAATCTACTGCCGATACGGGAGGAATGTTTTTAATAAATAAAACAGGTAAACCATCGGGAGTAACTTGATTAACAGGACTCATGACTAAGCCGTAACCATGAGTATATTTGAGACGTTCATTAACCCAAGTTTTGGCTTGTTGCGGTACTTGTGCATAAGATAATTCCCTGGGTGCGAGCATTACCTGACGATAGTTACCATCTAGAGTATAGCGATCGACATCTACATCATTAAATTGGTAATAAAGACGAATTTCTTGTAGTTGACGATAGGTACTTAAAAGAGGTCGATAATCCCAGAGACGGATATTATTAATAGTACCTTGGTTTTCCTGCCAATCTTGAGTAGTTAATTGAGAAGAAACAGCATAACTAGTGCTATCTACTTTAGCTAAATCGTAAGCTTGACGAGTAAAAGCAATATTATATTGAATATAAGGCAATTCTTTGGCTAATTCGTTGGGTTCAACTACAAATTGCTGTTGTAAATCAGGATAAAACCCATTAACTAGAATTAAAATAACTAAATAGATAGCAATGCCATAAAAAGAAAACAAGAATCTACGCAACCATATGGCAATAAGTATTAATGTACCTAAGATTAGAGAGCCTATACCCATCACCCAATAGGCAAACAACCGTCCATGAAGATCCGTATAACCAGCACCCCAAACTACCCCATGAGAGGAAGAGAGAAGATCGTAACGTTCTAACCAAAAATCGATCGCCACAGTAAAGGCGATCGCTGCTAATAAAAAACTAATATGAGTTTTAAGATTTTTGGTAACTAGTTTTTGCCATTGACGATTTACTGTTACAGTTTTCCACTGCCAATCAAAGCCTACTGTACCTTTAAGAACATAGACTACTAAAACAAAAACCAATCCTATTCCTAACAGAAAAAATAGCCAGTTTTGAAAATCTTTGTAAAGGGGTAAGCGAAATATATAAAAGGCAATATCTTTGTTATAAATCGGCTCGGTAAGATTGAAACTGGTAGCATGAAAATATTTAAGAATTGTCTCCCAATTAACTGAACTAGTATTCGCTGCACTCAAGGAAACCAGAAAAATAAGCATTAAAGCAATGTAATTAGCAATTTTCTGGGTATATCGTTCTAATTCACTTCCTTCTAAAAAACTAAAAGCACGATTGCGAGTCAAATATAGAGCTAGCCAATAGTTAAACCAGAGAAATAAGCCATAGATAACAAAAGTGGCTATCCAGATAGTTACTTGCCAAATTATTCTCGTCCAAAAAACATCGCTAAAATCTACAGTTTCAAACCACCATGATTCGGTGAGAAGATGAATCAGAGTGGAAGCTAAGGTTAAACCAACTGTAACCAAAAAGATTATGGCGACAGTAATTTTAAGTCGAGGTTGCATTTTTTCTATATTAAAGTTTTAGCTGTTAATTCTGGGTAGCGATCGCTTAACTGCTTGTCGATAGCTTTCCTAATTCTATAACTATAATTAATAGACGATGGTCTTAGTTCAATTAAGATAAAATGAATGGGCTGTAAATAGAATCAGGTGTATTTTGAGTTTTAAAAACTGGGTAAAAATTCTCTGTGCTATTCTCAGTTGTCCCATAGTTTTAGGAAACAATATTCCTTTAGCTGCACAAGAAAAAAATACCCATCCTCATCCGCCTCATAACATACCTCCAGAAATTTTAGATAGCAGTCCTGTCTTGCAACGCTGGCTTAAAGAAATTCCTAATGTCCTTGAAGATATTCGTCACGATCCAAGTTTTCGTACCCGTTGGCGATGGGGATTTTCTCTCTTCCCTTCTACTGATGATGCAGCAGGAATTAATTTGGGTATAGAAGATATTTTTCTTGGTCGTACGGGTTTAACTCTTAGTATAGATTATCAAGCAGCTTTTAATGGCGATCGCACTTCTGTTGGCACAAATTTACATTATTTTCTCTTTCCTTTGGGTAGTTATGTCAACTTTGCTCCTCTGTTTGGTTATCGCTATGTCCAAAGCAACGATTTTTTCAGTGATGGGGTAAATGTGGGTGCAAGGCTAATGCTAGCTTTATCTCGCACTGGGGCAGCAGATATTTCCTTATCTCAAAGTTTTATTGCCCCTGGAGATAGAGATGAAGTAGGAATTACTAAATTGTCGGTGGGATATGCCGTTACTCCTCATCTTCGCTTATCTACTGACCTTGAACAACAAAATTCGCGAGAAGAAAAAGATAATCGTCTAGGTATTAATTTTGAGTGGCTATGGTAATCTTCAACCAAACAAAATTTGAGGGAAACAATTATACAAGCTCTTAGTTTGGGTTACTAGGCAAAAAGATTGAGAAAATGTTTCCTATTCTCTCTTCCCTGCCAAGAGAATTGTCCCTTTTTTGTTACATTTTATTGCTTCAATTAAACGAAATTACGACAAATTAAGCCCTAATAGCTATCTTCTGCAAATCAAGCAAATGATTGGGTTTTAGGTCTAATGGCAAATAAATTGATTTAATAATATTTTTAGAAACATTCTTTACAATGTTAACCTGAGTAAAGAAATATTATCGATTACTGACACCCCCATTTTAACCAAAAATGGATTACCAAAGTAACGAGAAGAAAACATTATCGACCAACTGGAACTTGATTAACAAACAACTAAAACTAAAGAGCTAAAGCCTATCAAGATAACAACAAGTAATTTATGAATTCATCACTTATATCTATTTCCCTTCCACCAAGCTACAGCAGCTTTTTACCGAGATTTTCTAAGCTAGCAACGGTAAGTATTCTTTCTAATATGATGGTGCCGTTGGCTGGAATATTTGATACAGCTTTTTTAGGTCATTTAGCGGATATTCGTCACTTAGCTGGAGTTATTTTAGCTAGTATCCTATTTGATTATCTCTATCGAATTTTGAAGTTTTTCCGTAATAGCACCAATGCTCTAACTGCCCAAGCAGCAGGAAAAGAAAATCACCAAGAAATTCTGCTAGCAATGTTACGCAGTGGTTTGGTAGCTATTGCGATCGCTCTAGGCATATTGATTTTACAATATCCCATTCAAAAATTTGGCTTTGCTATCTTATCTGGGTCTCCTGAGATAGAAAGCTTTGGTATAGACTACTATGATGCTCGTATTTGGGGTGCGCCAGCAGTTTTGCTCAATTTCGTGCTAATTGGCTGGTTTTTGGGTCGAGAAATGAATTCTTGGGTTTTAGCAATTTCTTTAGTCGGTAATGGTTCCAATGTCATTATGGACTACATAATGATTAACCGATGGGGCTGGGAAAGCATGGGGGCTGGACTTGCTACCTGTTTGAGTCAATACCTAGCCTTACTAGTCGCTTTGGTGGGAGTTTGTCTGAGTATCAAATGGAAAGAATTACCCGAAGCTTGTAAAGAAGTATTCGATCGAGAAGCTCTTAAGTCTACTGTAGTACTCAAAGGCAATATCTTAACTAGATATGTAGCCATGATCACGGCTTACTCCATCTTCACTAATCTAAGTGCAGCCATGGGGACAGAGTTTATCGCCAAAAATGGATTAATACTTCAGATCGTACTTCTTAGTCAGTTTACTGTTAATGGTATTGGTTTAACTACACAAACTCTTATTGGTAATTTTAGAGGTAAGGGTAAAGCAGAACAGATGATGCCCCTGTTGAGTGTCTCTATATTCTCAAGTTTAATGATTGCATCTATATTTGCAGCAGTCTCTATTTTCTTCCCAGAGACAGTTTTTGGCTTACTCACCAACCATACTAGTGTTAGTCAATCTGCTGGAGAATATACTATGTGGTTACTTCCTCTTCTTACTTGTGGTGCTAGTGCCTTTATGTTGGAAGGATATGTCATTGGCTTAAAAGAGAGTACTAAACTACGTAATTCAGCTTTATGTTCTTTAGTATTTGGTTTTATCCCTGCTGCTGCTGCTGCTTGGTATTTCCAAAGTAACCATTTACTCTGGTTATCTCTAACCTTGTACATGGCAACACTAGTAGTTTCTTTAGGGATACAAGTTCCAGGTATTCAGCATAGCCAAAATTTGAAACTACAAACAGAAGTTTCAAAGTAATCTATCGATTAGATTCAGGTAAGAGTTCTCTTTGAAGATAGGACAAAAGATCTGCATTTATATTGATAGGAATGTTAAATTATTAGTCTGTATTGGTTATCTACAACCTAGTAGCCTATCTGGTTACTAGGTTTTTTTCTGTTTGTTAACGCCCTGATTATAATTTTTCCTCTCAGGCAGCAGAATAAAGTAATCAGCTATTTTAGATGAGATTCTTTAGCTCATAACTGAGAATATAAAGCTGATAAACTAAGGATATATTCTTTATTTCCAAGGAAAGAACACCATTTATACCCCTCCGTTAGCTCGTCTAATCGAACAATTGCAACTTTTACCTGGGGTAGGTCCAAAAACAGCCCAAAGGTTAGCTATGCATTTAATTAAACGCCCAGAAAGAGATGTACAGGCGTTGGCACAAGCTTTAATCGATGCCAAAAAACAAGTAGGTTTATGTAAAGTCTGTTTTCATTTGTCGGCTGAACCAGTTTGTACTATTTGCCGTAATCAAAATCGCGACCGCACAACTATATGTATAGTAGCCGATTCTCGTGATGTTATTGCCCTAGAAAAAACCAGAGAGTATCGTGGTTTGTATCATGTGCTGGGAGGAACTATCTCCCCTATGGATGGCATTGGACCCGAACAGTTGCATATAAGCTCTTTAGTTCACAGAGTAACCAAAGAACAAATTAAAGAGGTAATTCTAGCAATTAGTCCTAGTGTAGAAGGGGAAACAACTACTCTTTATATTGGGCAACTTTTAAAACCTTTCACTAAAGTAACCAGAATTGCTTTTGGTTTACCAATGGGTGGAGACTTGGAATACGCTGATGAAGTTACTTTAGCCAGAGCTTTAGAGGGGAGAAGAGAATTAGATTAGTCGTGGGGGTAAGGCAGTGTTTTACTCCTACTTAGGACTTAGGCAATTTTTTTAATCGCTTAATCAAAATCGTTATGACTATGATATATTTATAAAAGTTAGTAAATATTAATTTACATTATTGTTAATTACACACAAACCAAAGTCGGCATTTTAAGGAGGTTAATTGTATGACTAATCCAGCAGAAGGATGTTTAAGAGTAGGTCAAGAAGCTCCTGACTTTACCGCTACTGCTGTTTTCGATCAGGAATTTAAAACTATTAAATTATCTGATTATCGGGGTAAGTATGTTGTTTTATTTTTCTATCCTTTAGATTTTACTTTTGTTTGTCCTACAGAAATTATTGCCTTTAGCGATCGCTACGAAGAATTTAAAGCTCTTAATACAGAGATTTTAGGCGCATCTGTAGATAGCGAATTTTCTCATTTAGCTTGGATGCAAACAGACCGCAAAGAAGGAGGAATTGGTGATATTGCCTATCCTCTAGTTTCTGATATCAAAAAAGAAATTAGCACAGCCTATAATGTTTTAGATCCCGATGCTGGTGTAGCATTACGCGGACTATTCATTATTGATAAAGAGGGTATTATTCAACACTCCACCATTAACAATCTTTCTTTTGGTCGTAGTGTAGACGAAACTATTCGTACTCTTAAAGCGATTCAGTATGTACAATCTCATCCTGATGAAGTTTGTCCTGCTGGCTGGCAAGAAGGAGACAAAACCATGGTTCCCGATCCTGTCAAATCTAAAGTATATTTCTCAGCAGTTTAAGCTCCTTATTCCCAAGCAAAAACTGGATCATTTTTATTATTTAGTCGGACTTTGCGCCGATTTTTTTTATGTAAAAAGAAATAAAATAAATCAATAATTAGCCAAAATAGTAGACATTTTTTACTGCTTTAATAACAGATTCAAGTCAGATAATTCTTGCGTATTTGTGCGGATGATAAGAGGAGTATAGCTAGATTTTTCCGTGAAACAACGATGGTTAAGTACTTTTATCACAAGGAAAATAAGATTTAGATATTATCCAGAAAATTTCTAGAAAAATTCAGAAATTTTTGGAGTTGTTGATACTAACAATGCTAATTCTTATGCCTACTCAGTCTCTTAGTTTTCGTTGCATGGAACTTCTTCAAGCTTATTGTAATAATCCTTCTCTTCGTTTACGTAATCAATTAGTAGAACTAAATGCAGGATTGGTGAGAAAAGTTTCCCATCAAGTTAGTCGAAAATGCGCTGAACCTTATGAAGATTTAGAACAAATTGGTTATTTAGGTTTAATAAGAGCTATTGAGCGTTTCGATCCTCATCAAGGTTCAGCATTTAGTTCTTTTGCCATTCCTTATATTCGAGGTGAAATGCTTCATTATCTTAGAGATAAGGGCAGTATGATGAGAATTCCTCGTCGATGGCAAGAACTTTATGCTAGAGGAAAAAAACTACGGAGGGATTTAATTGATAACTTAGGACGCTTACCCAAAGATATAGAAATATCCAAAGCCTTGGGAGTATCTATACAAGAATGGAGTGAATGTCAATTAGCTCTCCAAAACCGTCTACCAATTAGCCTCGATGCAGTAGTTAACAACTCAGCAGATTGCTCTGTAACTTTTGGTGATACCATTGCCGATCCTAATTATCAACAATTACGCAAACTAGAAGAAGACAGGCTTCAGCTACAAAAAGCAATGAATCAACTAGAAGAAAAAACTAAAGCAGCTATAGAATGCGTTTTTTTATGGGATTTACCACGCAAAGAGGCAGCTAAACAAATTGGTATTAGTCCTATGACAGTAACTAGACATTTACATAAAGGTATTGAACAGCTAGGTTCTATTTTAGAACCTCAAGCAGCCTAGCTAATCTAGCGAAGGAACATTTATGATGAAAAGTTTGAGAAGTAATTAATATTATTATCGGTCTAGGACTTTATGCTAATTTTTAGTTGATTTACTCAATAAAAAGCAAAAATCTGACATAATTTCCTCTCAATCTATCTAGTACTTTGTCAGGATTGATTTAAGGGATAAATCTTCCCCTGCTTCCCCTACTTCCTCCGCTCCCCCTGCTTGTCTCAACCCATCATTTCAAAATTGACAGACCACTAGTGGGTGCGAGCGTAAATAAACTTACTATTCATTCAAGTTTAAATCTCCATACATAATATCTGACTTGCTACTTACGCGGAGTAACACTAGCTATTAGAGTACTTGCGCCCTAAGCCACGCAATAGGCAAAGAAAGAAGTTTGTCTAATGTGGGGACAAAAGCTCTTTTGTTGAATACATCATAATTATTCCGTTCGATCGCGCTCAGAATACCCTGATAATTAATTAAAGAAGCCCAAATAGGCAAACGAGAGTCATTAATCAAATAACGAATTCCTTGCTCTGCCCGATCGTAATAACTTCTTGCCCGTTGAATCTGAAAGCTCATCAAAGCTCGCCAACGATCGTCTATTACTCCATTCAACAAATCCGCTTCTGAATAGTCGAAAGCTGCTAAATCTGCTAAAGGAAGATATATTCTTCCCCTTTGAGCATCTTCTCCTACATCCCGCAAAATGTTAGTTAGTTGCATCGCAATACCCAAAGCGATCGCTTCTTCTCTTGGTTCGTAGGGTTCTTTTCCTCTTTCCCAAGGAGCAGGATTACGATTTTTACCAATTCCCCAAATAGGATTGGTCATTAGACCAACTGTTCCAGCTACTCGATAACAATAAAGCTTGAGTTGGTCGAAATCTTCATAGCGATTGCGGTACAAATCCATTCTTTGTCCAGCAATCATATCTGTAAATGGTTCTATCTCCAACGGATAATGTTTAATGGTGTCTACTAGAGCAACATCAAGATCGTCTAGAGGATGACCTGAAAAGACAGATTCAAGCTGTTGTTCCCATTGAACAAGAGTATCAGTAGTCGTAAATTTCGATTTAGCACCATCTACTAACTCATCAGTACGACGACACCAAGCATAAATTGCCCAAATAGCTTTTCGTTTTTCTTTGGGCAATAGCATCGTACCAAGATAAAAAGTCTTGGCATAGTCTGCCGTTATTCGGCGACAAAGTTCGTAAGCCTCATTAGGAGAGACTAGGTTTGTTTTCGGTTTTGGTCTAGGCAATTGCAGCATTCATCACGAGCGGAAATGTTGTCCGTTTTAATAGCAAGACAAGTCTGTCAGCTAATTTTTAGCTGTAGCCATTTAGCATTGTCTCATTCCATCAGCCAATCTGAACAATAAATCGTCTAAAAGTATAGTTTTGTTGATTAACTTTTAATAGCGATCGCTTTACTGTCAGTTGCTGATTTAGTTTTAGTCGTTGGTGGATAGTCTTGGGTAATAGCTTCGGCAGCTAATTTTCCCGAAAGAACAGCCCCTTCCATACTGCCTAAATATTTTTGCATAGTATAGCTACCAGCTAAATAAAAGTTAGGTATGGGGGTTTTTTGGTCAGGACGACAAGCCTGACAACCAGGAGTTGCTTTATAAACAGAGCGGGGGGTTTTGACTACTTTATATTTAAGTAATTTAGCCCGATCGTCTCCAGAGAAATGTTGAGGAAATAGCTTGGTCAACTCGCTCATAGTAGCATCAAGAATTTCATCTTCTGATTTACTAATCCACTTTTCGGCTGGAGCTAAAACTAGTTCTAACATTGATTTATTGGGATCGGCATATTCTTTACAAGTGTTGCTCATATCCGCATAGACACTCAGTAAAGAGGAGCGAGAAAAGAGTAACTGATCGATATCAGTCATTTTGCGATCGAACCAGAGATGAATATTGATTACTGGTACTCCTTCTAAGCCTTCTAGTTTTTGGAAAAATTCTATTTCTTTCCAAGGTTGAGGCATCATTACCTTAAGGGGATCGACAGACATGGCAGAAACATAAATATCTGCGGTGATTATTTCATCTTCTGCACCATTCAAACCCCGCAGTAAAAATCCTCTAACTGAATTATCTTCCTTCAGTAATATTTCTTTGAGGGGACTATTAAGATGAACTTCACCACCCCGTTCGGTAATGTAATCTACTAGTGGCTGACAGAGTCGTTCTGTGGGAGAACCATCTAAAAATGCCACTTTAGAGCCATATCGCTCTTGTAAGAAACGATTTAAAGCAGTCAGGGGTACAGTGGCTGAAACTTCATCGGGATCGATAAAAGTCAGTGCTTTAGATGCAGCTACAAAAATATCACTGTTAACTCGCTCGTCTACTCCCTGCTTTTCTAGCCACTCTAAAAGAGAATATTTATCCATTTTCTCTACATACTGCTGACCTCTAACTATGGCAGGAAGTAATCCTACGGCAAATCTAATTTTTTGTTCCCAACTCAGCATATCGTTGTTGCGGAGAATGGAAACAATTACGTTAATAGGGGCAGGAATATCAGGAACATCAAAGCGAGAATAAGTTCCTGGTTTTTCTGGTTGATTAAAAATGAGGGTATGTTCTTTCCATTGAAGACGATCTTCAATGTCTAATTCTTTGAATAGTTGTAGCATATTGGGATAAGCACCAAAAAAGACATGCAGTCCTGTTTCATACCAGTCTCCATCTTCGTCTTTCCAGGCAGCTACTAAACCACCAAGAACGCCCCGACGTTCTAAAATAATTGGGGTATGCCCCTCATCTACTAGATATTTTGCACAGGCAAGTCCGGCTAAACCTGCTCCCGCGATCGCAACTCGCATTTAATAACTTTTGCTCTCTAATTTAGATTTAACGTAATTATTATAGTTTGCATTTTGTTACATTTGCTCAAGATTATTTTAATAATCCAGCACAAGTACGGTTAACCCTATTATTTTGTACGGAAATATGTCTTTTGTCATCTCAAATACCTAGTAATAATTTGTTACACTATAAATGATAAATATCGCTGGCCAGCATATAACATAAAACTAGATTTTGATATTTTTTCTATTTTTTGGACTTATCCAAGCAAAAATCGACAAATTCTTAGTAACTCTAATCAGGTTTTTCCCCAAAACTAAGGTGAGCCGATCTGTACCTTGGCGGTTCGATGTGAATCAAGACTCGTACAGGGCTATACTTTTCTTCCAAGCGTCCCTCTATCTGTTCGGTAATTTTATGAGCAGTTTCCACATCTGTTGCATCAACCACAAGATGCATTTCAATAAAAGTTTGTCTTCCCAGTAAACCACGAGAAGCGATATCATGGCAGTTAATTACTCCTGGTACATCCATAACAATACGATGTATCGCTTCAGGAGCGATCGCCATTTCATCCACTAACCAGGGTAAATTATCCTTTAGTACTTCCCAACCACTACGAAAAACTAGTAAAGCAACAGGAAAAGCTAACAAGATATCAAGCCACCGCAGTTGAGGTATATTAAGCATCTCTGCTTGCCAAATACCAATCAAACCCGCTAGAACTAGCAGCGTAACCCAAATATCACTCATGGTATGTTTAGCATCAGCAATTAAAATTCGACTACCAATACGCCTCCCTACGCTTCTTTCGTAAAAAGCAACAAAAATATTTACTCCTAAAACAATAATCAATATCCATAGCTCATCAGGAGATATATTAACCGCACTAGAGCTATAAAAAATTCTTTCTACTGCTCCTTGTAAAATTTCAAAACAAGCAATTCCTAGAAAAGCAGCAATTCCTAATGCCCCTAAAGCTTCAAATTTTTGGTGTCCATAGGGATGTTCGCGATCGGGCTGAGGAGAAGAAAAACGATTAGCAACTAATCCCAAAATATTATTAGCACTATCGGTTACACTATGTAAAGCATCAGCCTGTAAACTAAGAGAACCTGTGCTAAATCCGATTGTGGCTTTTAACACCATAACAAACAAATTAAGTAACAAAGTTATCCAGAGAACTTTACGAACCTGAGTACGATTATCTTGCATGGGAGTAGACAACTCTTTTCTGTTGATATCTTAGCGACAAAATCCCTGAAAGCTATATATCATATGAATACAGCTATCTTTAGCTCCATATTTTTAGCTTACTTATTGAGATTTTTTTGAAGAAATAGTCTATCTTGACGCTATTCTCTGGTAGATTTTGACTAGTTTCTGTTTAACAGTTATTGGCAATAACCTAAATTATCAAAACTTATTAACTAAATAATGGCTCAACTCACCCTTAACCTGATACAAGGTTCTATAACTTTTAACTTTGACGCTGAAGCAGCCCAAAAACTACAACAAGAAATATCTGTGTTAATGAAAAGTTTAAAAGCGATCGCTACTCATGCTGCTAGTGGTGGAGGTAGACCAAATCCACAAAAACCCATGGAATATCGTTACACTGGGGATATTTTTTTAGAAGTATTCTGTAACCCCAACATTTACCCTAGTCCTTTTGCTGCTAAAGTATTGCTAACAGTAAGAGACGATCGCCTTCGTCTAACTAGCGAAGCTGAGCTTACTCGTATTATTGAAGACTTAAATCAGTATTTAGAACAATTATAATAAGGGCAAATATCTAAACATACCAGGTGAAATGAACAATAATAATTTTATCCAAATTATACAGCAAGGCTTTCGGGTCACTGTAGGAGCAACTACATCTTTAGTGGAAACGATACAAGATCCCCAAAAAAGAACCGAAGCTTTATCTCAAATACAAACAGAACTCGAACAAAAAACTCAGGAATGGTCTCAGAAAGGAGAAGTAACGGAGCAAGAAGCCAGAAGAATAATTGATAATTTAATTAGTCAAAGAGGCTGGCAAAAAAAACCTAATGCTAATAACAGCAATAATCAGTCTTCCTCAAATACCAATTCATCAGAAAATAGTGTTCAATCAGACTTAGAAGAACTAACTGAACAAATTATTGCCCTCAGAAAAGATTTAGAAAACTTACGGAAATCTCCAGATTAAATTAGATTAAACAAAACTTAT
>JBFRWE010000466.1:0-15678 GCA_051439345.1 Xenococcaceae cyanobacterium | reverse complement strand
TAAAGCAATCTGACAAGTAGTTGCTTGACGGGAAATACCCAAGATTTCGTGTCCTTGGGCTTTTAAGTCTAATCCCAAAGAACCACCAATTAAACCCAAACCAACAATCCCTATTTTCATAACCTACATAAATTAACAATCAGCCTTATACTTTGTAAGATGAGCAAAACTAAGTTTTGAATTGCCAACATGCTTACCAACTAAATTTGCCCACCCTACTTTTATCTCAATTTACTTCCCTTGCTCCCCTGCCCCTCTGCACCTCTGCTCTCTATTCAGGGCGATGCCAATTCATAATATTCCAAGTTACTGTATCCCAGGGAGTCATATCCAAACCCGCTAGGTTATTACCAACCCCGATAACCTCAGAGCGATGAATTATAGGTATAACCTGTGCTTTATTAATTAATAAGTCATTCATCTGCACAAAAATTTGCTTTCTTTTCTCTCGATCGAGTTCTGTCTTAGCCTTTAGCCACATTTGATCGTATTCGGGGTTGCAATAACGAGAAGCATTGTCCCCTACCCAGCCATTTGCTTTTTGGGGTATTTCTTGGCAAGTGAGGGTTTGCATATAAACTAGGGGATCGGGCATACTGACATATCTACTAAACATCTGTACATCTGCATAGAAATGTTCTACGGTATCGTTGCTAGCAGGATCGCTAGAAAAGAAAATACTCGCATCAATACTTTTAAGTTCTACTCCCACACCAAGAGACTGCCAAGCTTGTTTGATAATTTCTTGGGTTTTCTGACGCAAAGGGTTAACGGAAGTTTGAAATAAAATATTCATTTCTACTCCGTTTCTATCCCGAATGCCATTTCCATTAGTATCTTTCCAACCAGACTGATCCAACAAAGTAGCAGCCTTCTCCAGATTAAATTCGTAACTAGTATTAGGAGAAACAAACTCTGGTGGTGTAACCAAAAAGTTAGCGGTTGGCTCCCCTGTAACCCCGTATAGTTGCTCCGCTATAGTATCGCGATCGACTGCTAAAGATAATGCCTGACGCACTTTAGTATTTGTCAAAAAAGGATGGGGAAATTTTAAGCTAGAACGTTCTCCTGATTCGGTAGCTTTATTGGGATCGGTTTGATTTAACATAAGACGTTCCATTCCAGCACCTGGATTAGAGACAACTTGACCTTTGCCTCCAGCTTCTAATTGTTTTAGTACAGGAGCTTCTACTTGAAGATTGTTGGCAAAATCAGCATCCCCTGTTTGTAAGACTGCTCTAGCTGCGGAAGTAGCATCCCCACCACCTTTAAGTTCAACCCGTTCAAAAGCTAGTCGATCTGCACTAGGAAATTCGGGATTTGGTTCATAAACTACGATATCTCCTGGTTTAAACTCTACTACTTTATAAGGTCCAGTACCTATAGGCATGAGATTGGCAGGAGCTTCTCTGACATTTGCTCCATTGTAATCTTCAAAGATATGTTTGGGTAAGATCGTTCCTTCTACACCTACAAAAGCAGAAAACCAGGCTGGGTTTACATCTTTAAAATTGACACGGATTGTATAGTCATCGATCGCGTCTATACTCTCAATTGACTGATAAATTCCTGCGGTTATTGCACCTACTGCGGGGTTAGTGGCGAATTTGTAAGTAAAAATAACATCAGCAGCAGTGAAGGGAGTCCCATCAGACCATTTAATATCTTCTTTGAGTTTCCAAGTAACTGACTTGCCATCAGCAGAGATTAAGCCATTTGCTTCATTTGGTACTTCCGCAGCTAACACAGGAATTAGTTCACCATCATTATTAAAACTTGCCAAAGGTTCAAGGGTAATACGGCTAGCTTCCCAGTCCTTAGTACCGTTGGAAAGATGGGGATTAAGAATAGTAGGTGCTTGCCAATAGAGTAGTTTGAGAACCTCCCCATTACTTTTTTGCTCAACAGAATCACTAGTAGAATTACAGGCAGTCAAGACAGAAGCCGACAACAAAGGCAAACAAAATACAGACAGAAAACGAACTAACAATTTTTGAGATAGCACTACGCTATTACACTCCTCAAACAATTTTAATTATTATGGGTTATATTGCAGCAACTTAATGTATATTTCTAGGCAAAAAGATAAGGAATGGAGGAGTGGAACTGTTGAAAAGATTAGATTTGACGTTTTTTTACATTTTTTTTACATTCTTATTGTTTTTTGATTATTTACTGACAAAGTCAGAAAATGAACTGAATAAAATAACCAATAATACATCTTGTTTCATTGGCGATCGACTAAAGAAACAATTTGAGCAATGAACTTTTGATGATCGACTATGGGTTTAGATATATAATCGTCAGCACCACTTTGCTTCAAAAAATTTTCTCGATCGCCCTGCATAGCATGGGCTGTGACTAAAATTACTGGCAAAGAAGATGTTTGTGGGTCAGATTTTAACATCTGAGTAATTTTAATTCCATCTACAGGTTTACCCTCATAAACGCTGTTAGCCAGAGAAACATCCATTAAAATAATATCAACTTCCCCAGATTGGGCAAATTGTAAGACTTCTTCTACATCTTCGGTGCCTTTGACGTCTAAACCACCACGTTTAGTCAAAATTTTGGAAAAAACCCGAAAATTAATCGGATCATCTTCTACAATCAAAACGGTTGTCATAGATATAAATCCAGAAAATTATCTTTCAAATATACAGAACTTAGTGTTAAGAATAACTTGAATGGGGTTTCCTTAAAATAAGGAAATCATTATTAATTGTGGCTTAAAAATCTAGGATCGGAAACTCATGGCAAAACAGCTTAACCTGCTCTCGACTGGTCAAATTATCCCCACAGCTTTACACGTGGAGATGGAGAGGTCTTATTTAGAATATGCCATGAGTGTAATTGTGGGGAGAGCTTTACCCGATGTTCGCGATGGACTTAAGCCAGTACATCGGCGCATACTCTACGCTATGCACGAATTGGGTCTAACTGCCGATCAACCCTACCGTAAATGCGCCCGCGTTGTCGGTGATGTACTCGGTAAATATCATCCTCATGGAGATCAAGCAGTATACGATGCTTTGGTCAGGATGGTACAAGATTTTTCTAGTCGTTATCCTCTGCTAGATGGTCATGGCAACTTTGGTTCTGTAGATAACGATCCTCCCGCAGCAATGCGTTACACCGAAACCAGACTTGCTTCGATCGCAGATACAGCAATGTTGAGGGAAATTGGGGAAGATACAGTTGATTTTGCCGATAACTTTGATAGCTCTCAACAAGAACCAGTAGTTTTGCCTACCCAATTACCGATCTTGTTACTGAATGGGTGTTCTGGTATTGCCGTAGGTATGGCAACTAATATACCTCCTCATAATTTAGGAGAAATTGTTGATGGCTTAATTGCTCTAATTGATAAACCAGAATTATCAGCAGAAAAGTTATGGCAGTTAATTCCTGGTCCTGATTTTCCTACAGGGGGAGAAGTTGTTGAACTTCAAGGTATTCGGGATGCTTATCAGACTGGCAGAGGCATTATCAAGGTTAGAGGGATAGCACAGATAGAGAGAATATCTGTCAGTAAAAAAAGACGTAAACAAAGAATTGCTATTGTAGTTACGGAGTTGCCTTATCAGGTTAATAAAGCTGGTTGGATTGAGAAAGTAGCCGATTTAGTTAATCAGGGACGGATAGAAGGAATTGCAGATATCCGAGATGAGAGCGATCGCGATGGTTTACGTGTAGTTATCGAATTAAAAAAGGATATTCAACCCCAAGCAGTGTTACAGCAACTCTATCGACAAACGGCTCTACAAAGCAATTTTGGGGCGATTATGTTGGCATTGGTTAATAATAAGCCTTGTCAACTCCCTTTAAAAGAGCTATTAGCCAAATTTCTCGAATTTCGTGAAGAAACTCTAACTAGACAGTACAGTTATGAATTAGAGCAAACTCAACAACGTTTACATAAAGTAGCAGGATTACTAGCAGCTTTAAATAATCTTGATACAGTAATTGACATTTTACGTCATGCAGCCGATGGTACTACTGCCAAACATAGATTAGTAGAAGAATTAAACATTAGTGATACTCAAGCAGACTCGATTTTAGCTATGCCTATGCGCCGTCTGACTGGTTTAGAGAGACAAAAACTAGAAACGGAATCTAGTGATTTACAAGGACGCATTAATAATTTAGAAAAATTATTAGGCGATCGCCATGAATTAATGAAAGCTCTCAAAAAAGAGTTACGCGCTCTCAAACGGAAATTTGGGGATGAACGACGGACTAAAATCAGTAATCTGGTTTCTGCTAATCAAAATCAAAGCAATAGTACCCCCAAAGCCGAGAAAAAGATTAAACCAGACAAGAATGCTGCTAAAGGTAAAGAAGAGTCAGCCAAGCCAAAAAACACTAACAAAACAGCAAATAAACAAATTCAAACCTCCTTTTTTGACATTGAGCGATCGCCTGAAGCTCAACTGACTATAACTGCTCAGGGTTATGTCTATTGGCAAAATCCCCCTGTCAAGCTAAAACCTTCTCGTTCTTCTATCAACAAAGGAGAAGATTTTGTCATTCAAAGGGAAACCATAGCGCAGCAAGAAAATTTAATAGTCATAACTGATAGCGGTAAAGCCTATCCTATAGCTGTAGAAGATATTCCGCCTGTAGAAACCATAGCTCAAACAACCTTATTGAGTTTATTATCCAAAGCTGCTCAAAGAGATGCCAATAGAATAGTTGCTCACTTTTTCTCTCCTGAACAAAATGTTAATCTCGATCTCGTTTTACTCACAGAAAAAGGCATTATTAAAAGAATTAAAGCTAACGAACTAGATAATCTGGGCAATCGTGGTTTAGTTCTGATTAAATTGAAAGAACAAGACCGCCTTAGCTATGTTTATTTCACTCAAGAAGATGAACAAATCGCGATCGCTACTACTGGAGGGAGAATTTTACGTTTCTCCATCAACGATGAACAACTATCCATCATGGGACGTAATGCTCAAGGAAATCAGGCTTCCAGACTACGTTATGGAGAAAAATTAGCAGGTTGTGTTACTTGTACTAACAGCGATCGTTTACTGTTAATTTCTGAGTTGGGTTATGGAAAGCTTATCCCGACAAAAGAGCTTAGATTGGCAAATAGGGGCGATCTGGGTACTCAGGCTATGCATTTTACTAGCAAAAATGACAACTTAGCTGCCATGATTTTGGCGAAAGCAAAGTCAGAAATAATCATAACTACTGATACAGAAAAAAGATTGATTCTACCTATAGAGGCTTTTCCTATCGCTGGGAAAAATGATCCAGGAAAAACTATAGTCAAATTAAAAGAGGAAGAAAAAGTAGTTGAGATTTATCTAGCCTAAAGCTCTAGAGAAATCTCAAGTAACATCTAATACGAAATAAGCTGTCACGCATTTAATTTAACTGTTGTGGCTGACTAGGGGACTGAGGGAAGAGGAGACTGGGAGAGGATTTGACTGTTTTTTGCCTAATTCAATAATATCCAGTTTAAATGCACATCAGCAAATTAGCTCCCGATCAATTGAAAAAGTTGGTTTTAAATGGCAATGACTATAAATTGATTCTCTCTTTGCCTGAATAAATATTAAATTTCTGTCCCCGCAAAAAACCAATCAAAGTAATCCCAAATTCCTTAGCTAGAGAAACTGCTAAGCTACTAGGTGCAGAAACAGCACAGACTATAGGTACACGAGCAGCAATACATTTTTGCAAAATTTCAAAGCTAGAACGTCCACTAACCATGACAATGCGATCGCTTAAAGGTAATTCATTGGCTAAAAAAGCAGAACCAATTAATTTATCTAGGGCATTATGTCTTCCTACATCTTCTCTTAACTTTAACAGTTCTCCTTGCCAATCAAATAAACCCACAGCATGTAAACCCCCTGTTGCGGAGAAGAGTCCTTGAGATGAACGCAGTTTATTAGGTAGATTATAAATAACTTCGGCTGGTACTTTTATTTCTGTAGAAATTGGCGAGCAACCTCTAATTTTTAACGCGGTAATACTTGCTTTCCCACATACTCCACAAGCACTAGTAGTAAAAAAATGTCTTTCTAGAGATTTTAAGTCTGGAGATAATTCTTCTTGGAGTTTAATGTTAACGATATTGTAACGCTGTTCTTCTTCTATGCTGGCATCAACACAATAACTCATAGTTTGCAGATCTTCTCTTGCGCTAATAATTCCCTCGCTGTAAAGAAAACCAGCAGCTAGATCGAAATCGGCTCCAGGAGTACGCATGGTTACAGCAATAGTTTGCAGAGGAGATGTTAAGCGAAGTTCTAAAGGTTCTTCTGTAACAAGATAATCTGAACGGGAACGTAGGCGATCTTTTTCTACGATACAGATTTGAGTTTTGATCTTGCTAGGTAGGAAATTGTCCATATTTAAATAAGACCGCAATTATAAAAGATATGAGATGTAGAGATTGGCTTCCCTGGCACTTCTAAGATAAGCTTATCTTCATTCTTATATTTAATTGCGTTCAGCTACTTAATAAATCTATTCAATCAAGAATTTTTGTAAATTTTGTAGCATTGGTTGGATGATTTCTAAGGAAGCGGAAGTAACAATAGTGGATGGATAAATAGCTGTTCCCCATTGGGGATGAATTAGCAAAGAACATCTATGTTTAACTACATCAAAACCCAATAAATCTTGTACTAATGCTGTATCGTTAACAGTAATATTTCCTGGACGAGAAAGTAAAGGATATCCATTACGAGGATCGAAAAGATCGCTTTGATATTGAGCATCTCTTAATTTAAAAACTAAATTATACCCAAGACGAAAAAATATTTCTCGTAAATAATCTTTTTCTTTTTCTATCTCATGATTTGAATTTTCTAGGGAGAAATTAGATTTTTGTAAAACAATAATTATAGATTTAATAGGTACAGTCCAAGTAGGTAATAAACTTGACTGATTTTGTTTAATAAATTGACTTGGATGATTAATATAAATTTGAATTTCTCTTTTTTTGGTAATAAGAAAATTAAAGTTTTCTACAATCATTTTGGAACAATTTCAACTCTGGTAAATACAGTCCTGATACTAATGAAGGTAAATCCTTATTGGCGCATGAATTAACTCATGTAGTTCAACAGCGAGGTGGAGATTAGTGATTTAGCTATAAGCTATAAGCCTATAGCTAGATTAAATTTAGGTGCAACCTGTACTATTTTTATTTAACTTTAGCCAGATCGGCAAAACGAATTTTTAAATGATCTTCTTCCATTTTTGCCCCTGCTGGTTGAAGGGCTGCTAAAGCTTGTGGTAAAACTAGGTTACGGCGATGATTGCCAATTCTAATATTTAATTCGTCTCCAGTTTTATTTAATTGAATTTGTTCTTTAGGAATACCAGGTAAATATAATTCAAGGCTGTAATTATCTTTGTCTTGAACAACTTTAACAGTGCTTTCTTTATAAAATACTTGAGATGGGTCTTCATCTCCATAGAGAGTTTCTTTCAATTTTTCTAAAGCTGCCATGCCACACATTTCTTCAGAATAAAGAGGCACTTCTTTTACTGGTAGAGGATGGAAATTATCATAGATTTCTTGTTTATAAATTTGCTGATTTTCTTTCCAACGCTGGAAGAAAGGATCTTTAACCTCTTCAGGAATAATCCGATTAGCTACGACTAAATCTGTGGATACATTATATAGACTAAGATAAGCATGAGCGCGGAGAGACTCTTTAATTACCATTTTTTCAGGATTCATGACCAAACGGACTGAAGTCTGAGTATTATCCGTCAAAACTTTCTCTAAAGCTTCAATCTGCTCGTAAAATTCATAAGGAGCATCCATTACCTCCTTATCTGGTAGAGAAAAACCAGTAATTGGTTTAAAGATTGGCTCAAATAAAGGTCTTAATGCCACTGACATTCCTTGCAAAGGTTTGTAAAAACGTCTCATATACCAACCTCCCACTTCTGGTAGACTTAAAAGTCTTAAAGCTGTTCCTGTAGGTGCAGAATCAATAATTAAAACATCAAAATCTCCCTCATCATAGTGGCGTTTCATTCTTACCAAGCCAAAAATTTCATCCATTCCTGGTAAGATAGCCAATTCCTCAGCTTGAACCCCGTCTAACCCTCTAGCTTGCAGAACTTGGGTAATATAACGTTTAACCGCACCCCAATTACCTTCTAATTCCATCAAAGCATCTAGTTCTGCACCCCAAAGATTAGGACGGACTAGTTTGGGTTCATGACCTAACTCCAGGTCAAAACTATCAGCAAGAGAATGAGCGGGGTCTGTACTTAAAACTAACGTCTTATAGCCGAGTTCGGCACAACGCAAACCCGTTGCAGCAGCCACGGAAGTTTTACCAACTCCTCCCTTACCAGTCATTAAAATTACACGCATAACAAAATATAGTCCTAGCTGAGAAATATTTACATTACTTATAATTATTATTTATTGTGACACTTTTGATTTCTCTGTGTGTCAAACTGCACCAACTATAAGCAGTATGAATTTACACAACCGTTCCCGTTTCTAAAGAGTTTCATTCTGTCGTAGCTGCGATCGCCATTTTTGCCCCTGGTACTTGACGCAGACGATCCATTACCTTGACTACTTTTCCGTGTTCCACTTTTTCATCGGCATTAATAATTACCAGAGACTCAGATTCAGGTTTGACTAACTCTGTTAGTTTTGCCTTTAATTGTTCTAATTGAATCGGCTGGCGATCGATAAACATATCACCGTCTGCTTCAATGGTGATGTTAATTTGAACATTTTGTTGTGGTTCTGATGTTTGAGCAGAAGGTAAATCTACCGGTAAACCCTGAGATCTCGTCAAAAATAGAGATGAGATAATAAAGAAAGCCAAAATACAGAAGATAACATCAATCATCGGTAAGATATTAATCTCAAAATTATCTTCTGATTCAATCGGTGGACGCATAATCTTTTCCTCCTTGATGGAAACGACGATAAATTAGTTCTAATTGACCACTTAATTCTTGAATTGAGGCTAATTCTCGCAGATACAATCCCTTAAAAGCATTAGCAAAAAGTAAGGTAAAAATGGCGACAACTAATCCCATGACAGTGGAAACCAAAGCCTCTCCTAATCCTCCAGTGACTCCTTCCGTATTACTACTAGCAATATTACCTATTTCCAGAGAAGAGAATGAGCGAATTAAGCCTAAGATTGTGCCTAATAATCCTAAGAGGGGAGAAATAGTAATAATAGTTTGAAATAAAGTACTAAATCTTCTCAGAGTAGCTAATTCTCCCTGGGTTGAGCTTTCTAATGCTAAACGAAACTCTTCAGCAGTGGGATTTTCTAGTTCCATAGCTGCTAAAAAGATACGAGCAATAGGTAAATCAGCATGATTTTGCAGTTTTTTTATGGCAGAAAAAGGCTCGGAGCGATAAAGAGATAAAACGTCTCTAACTACTCGACGTTGTTTGCGCTTAAGTTTTGTCCAAAAAACAATCCGTTCTATAATTAGAGCTACTGCCAATAGAGAAAAACCTAAAAGGGGTAAAGTGACTATTCCCCCAAGAGCCCACAAAGGATTAGTTAACATAGAATTAGACTAAATTAATTACCAACTTTTCTCAGTTTAAGTTTTGACAGCTTACCATATTTTTGAACCTTCAATTTCCCTAATAATTATGGATTTTTATATTTGGTCTTTAAATCTCTGAAGACTGTTTTTCAATCGACAATAATAAATAAAATTATCATTTAAATTGACGTTATTGAGCTAATTTATGGTTAATTTCTCAAGAGTATATATCTCTATAATTTTTTGTTACTAATAATTTTTCAATCCTATGATGTACAATTTCGTCTACTCTATTCAAAAACGTCAACAAGAACAAAAGCAACTGCCAAAGTTACTTATAGTCAGTTTTGTTGGTTCAGCACTATTCCACGGAATGTTAATAGTTTTTTTACTTCATTGGTTCCCCAAACAATCTCCAGTAAAAGTAAAAAAACCAATTGAAATAATCTTAGTTGAAAAACCTCAACCTAAACCAATCGAAACGAAAGTAGTTCCCAAACCAAAGCCAATTCCTCCACCTAAAGCGACAATCCCCGAACCATCTAAACCAAAGCCAACTCCTCCACCCAAAGCAAAAACTCCCGAACCACCTAAACCTCAAATAACTCCACCACCAAAAAGAGAGCAACCCAGGCAAATTTTAACTACTTCAAATACTCAAACCACAAACTCTGTTTTCAATCCACCAGCCAAAACAGAAACTCCAGCTATCACTACAACAAGGTCTATTCCTAGCCCACCAACTACAGAAAAAACAGTTGCTACTAATTCCCCTCCACCAGCAGCCCCCAAACCCACAACAGGCGTGCTAGAAATAAGTTGTGTAGCCAATTGTCAACCCAAATATCCATCAGCTTTAAATGGTGAAGAAGGTCGTGCAGGAATTAGACTAACTATCGACAATAATGGTAATGTTATTGCTGCCGAACTTGTTCGAGCGCACAGCAATGCAATGCTAAATCGGCAAGCATTACTAGCAGCAAGACGAATGAAATTTAACAAAATTAATAACGAAGCTGGTGCTTCTGTAGTGGTTAACATCAGTTTTACTATTAAAGGTTCAGAATTTGAGCGTATTGCTAGAGAAAGACAAGCACAACAAGAACGAGAGCGTCAAGCTAAATTAGAAGCAGAGCGTCAGAGACAAGAACAAGAAGCAGAGCGTCAGAGACAAGAACAAGAAGCAGCACGTCAGAGACAAGAGAATACACACCAACAGCAAACACCAACTCCAAAACCAACAATCCCTGATAACCAAACAGAACAAGAAAGACAAGAGGAAATATTACGCAAATTCCGTGAACGCATGAATAACTATCAACAAAATAAATAATAGAAATAAGGGTATGTCAATTTTGCCATCAGATCCTATATTCGCCAGTTAAAGCGAAAGGTACATAAAGTTAGCAATAGTTATAGCACCACGGGAAAACATTAGGACGTTTTCTATTCCCTATTCCCCATTCCCTGTTCCCTTTGAACCGATCCCTAATGTCCTAAACTAAAAACGTATTGCTATAGTGTTTAAGGAACTGTTTTTTTACCCTCATTTTTAAAACTGCACAGAAAGCGAACCCCTTACCGTAAAAGGTCGGCCCAAATAGACTCTCCGAACTGGGCTGGTATCTACAGCTTCAATAAAATCTACGTCAAACAGATTATCGAAGTTGAGACGCAGTTGCCAATTTTGGCGATTATAAAAAAGTGCTGCATTGGTGAGAAAATAGCTATCTACCTCAAAGCTATTTGGTAAACCACCTTTTCTGTCGCCAACATAGTTAAAGCCAATCCCCAAACCTAAACCTCTTAAGTCGCCTTTTTGTATTTCATAAGTTGTCCATAAACTGGCACTGTTTTCGGGAATATTGGGAAAACGACTGCCAACAATGGCAGGATTATTATCTTTAGTTACTTCCGAGTCAATATAGGCATAGGAAGCAATTATGTTCCATCCAGGCTGAATTTCTCCTGTTAAATCGAGTTCTATACCTTGGTTTTGCTGTTCTCCTATAACTACCGCCACAAAAGGATTAACTCGATCGATAGTCGCAACGTTTTCTTTAGTGATATTGAAGTAAGCAAGAGTAGCTGCAAGACGATTGGGAATTATTTCGGCTTTAATCCCGACTTCATATCCTTCTCCTTCTTCTGGTTCGAGCAAACTTCCATCTGCTGAGCGATTATATAAAAAAGGCTTAGGATTATAAGATTCGCTGTAGTTGGCATAGAGAGAAATAGCTTCGATCGGTTGATAGACAATACCAATGCGAGGAGTAACAGCATCACTATCTTGAGAGTCCTCGGTGTTGGTTAGATTATCGTTAATGGTTTGGTCGAACGTATCGTAACGCAATCCTGCCAATAAAATTAAGTTGTCCGCTAAATCGATTTTATCTTGAAGGTAAATTCCCAGACGGTTATTGCTTACATCATCATTATTAAAAAAATTAATATCCTCAACTTCAGGAGAGGTAACTGCATCATAATTGGGAGCGAAGATATTAAGAGGTGCTAAGTTAGCAGGATTATTGGGGTCGAACCTAGTGCTTAGTTTGGTGTCGGTGTGGTTGAGGTCTATACCAAATAAAAGATTGTGTTTGACTTTTCCTGTCGCCACATTACCTTCAACATTAGTATATAGAGTAAAGCTATCTTCTTCTCGTTCTTGGTCGGTAAAAGTCCGAATTAAAGTACCAGTCGGTGCGTTAATTAGAAGAGGAGAATCTGGAACATTATCATCCCTAATCAGAATAGGTACAGCCACGGTATCATCATCGCCACCAGAGCTGAAGTTATTAGATATATAGCGAAAGGCATTGCTAATCTTCCAATTCTCGCTAAAACGATGCTCGAAAGTATAACCAGTATTGATAAATTCCGTTTCGCCATTATCATCGGGATTATTGGTAATTCTTTCCCGAGGAATGTCAGCAGGTTCACCGTTAATGATAACCGTGCCAAAATCGACCGGCCCTTTATCCTTAGTATATTCAAAATTAAAAGATAAGTCGGTATTCTCAGCAATTTGCCAAGCTAAGGTAGGAGCAGCAAAAAACCGCTTGAAGCCATCGTCAAAGTCGCGAAAGCTATCTTCATATCGGTATAGTGCATTAAATCGATAGCTCAGGTCGGCATCTTCAGTCAAAGGACCAGACAAATCGAGGGGTAATCGCACGAAACTCCTATTTCCTAGTTGGAGTTGCAAGTTATAAAAAGGTTCGGATAAAGGCTGCTTGGAAATCAGATTTATTAGTCCGCCAGGTTCGCTCTCACCAAAGACAACAGACGATGGACCTTTGACAATTTCTATTCGTTCTAAGTTGGCTATTTCTGGTATTCCTTGGGCAGCGCGATTATATACTCGAAATCCATCTCGAAGAATAGCAGTACGATTGAAACCTCGAATTGCAATATCAAGACCGCGACCGTCATTATTACCAGAAAATATTACTCCACTGCTATTGGTTACGACTTTTTCAACAGTGGCTGCTTGTTGGTCTTTAATTACTTGTTGGGGAATTATCTGGACTGATTGAGGAATATCTTTTAGTGGGATATCAGTTCGCGTTGCCGTACTACCATCGAGAACATAATAATTATCTTCTTCTGCTTCACCTGTGGCAATAATTTCAATCTCTTCTTGCTGCAGTCGCTCATCGGGGGAACCCCCAAGACCGCGCTGCATCGCTTCATCGGGTTCGGTTTTGGCGATACTCTCTTCTGGGGTAATCCTCAACACTAAATTTTGTGGAGAAGGTACTACTTCTGCACTTGGTGTTTGGGTTTCTCCTGTAATAGTTAAACGAAGACTGCTTTCATCCAGTTTTGTTAACTCAACTTGCTTAATTCCTGGGACGGGATTGGTTTTGGTAATACCATTTTCTATGGAGGGTGCCAAAGTTGCATCCAGAATATCGATGACCAGATTGTTACCTTCAGGGAAAATTAATGGGACTAATCTTTGTCCTCCTGCTGCGGTAGTTAAGATTACTTCTAATCCCTTATCGGTGGGATTAACCTCTAACTCCGTCACGCGCGTAAGATTACCTTGTGCTAGTAAATCTCTTGCGGAAGTAGAAACTTCGTAGCGCGAGGGCAGACTTCCAAGAGAATTTGTAGCTGTCAGGTTTGAGCGATTATCGATCGATTCAGCAGCAATGGGTCTAATAGCAATAAATAGCTGTAATAAGCTGAGGTGAAGTAAGAAAACACTATATTTGACTAAATTCAAGTTCTTGCTCCTTATGCTTTTTGCTTTTTTATTAACCAAAATAATTTGTCATAAACTATACCGTGTTTTGAAGGCAATTCCAGGCGTTGTTCGTACACAGGGTTGCATTTTAACTAGCAGGGACTTTTAGCCTGAATAGCCGAGTTAGGATACTTGTAAAATTTAAGTTACAAGGGAAAACTAAGCAGGAGGAATTAATGAAACTACCTGACGGACCAAAAAATTCTTCTCTACTCCGAACAATAAAATGGATTAAAGATCCTGTCGGCTACATGGAAGCCAGTAAGAAGAAGTATGGAGATATTTTTACACTTAAATTTAGCTCGAGCCAGGAATCAGTAATAATGGTCAGCCACCCCGAAGCAATCAAGAAAATATTGACGAGCGATCGCCTGAGCGCACCAGGTTATACTAACAAGATACTTAGACCATTACTGGGAAATAATTCTTTATTCTTGCTCGATGAAGAATCTCACCAACGCCAGCGCAAGCTTTTGATGCCCCCTTTTCATGGGGAAAGAATGTTTCAGTACGGTCAGTTAATTGACGATATTACCAAAAAGGTTACTAGTAAGTGGGTTACTAACAAGCCTTTCCCGATTCGGGAAACAATGAAAGAGATTACCATGAGCGTAATCTTGCAAGCAGTATTTGGTTTGTATGAGGGAGAAATTTTTCAACAGATTAAAAAACTGATTAGCGAGCGACTAGAGATGACCAGTACTCCTTGGGGAGCTACTTTAATCTTGATTCCATCTCTGCAAAAGGATTGGGGTACTTGGAGTCCTTGGGGAAGGATTGCCCACAAGGTTAGGCAAATTGACGAACTTCTTTATGCCGAAATTAGCAATCGTCGCGAGCAACTAGACCCATCTCGCACTGACATCCTGAGCTTGCTGCTCTTAGCTCGTGACGAAGAGGGTCGGGGATTAACGGATGTGGAGTTACGGGACGAGTTGATGACTCTGTTGGTAGCGGGTCACGAAACCACAGCAACTGCTTTAGCCTGGGCTTTTTACTGGATTCATAAGTTGCCAGAAGTCAATCAAAAGTTATTGGATGAGTTGGATAGTTTGGGGGCTAATCCAGACCCCATGGCTATTTTTCGACTTCCCTATCTCACAGCAGTGTGTCATGAAACTCTGCGTATTTACCCTGTGGCGATGACGACTTTCCCCAGGGTGGTGAACTCAACTATAGAAATCATGGGTTATCAGTTAGAACCTGGTACAGAGGTGATTGGCTCGATTTATCTGACTCATCAACGTGAGGATTTATACCCAGAACCGAAGCAATTTAAGCCAGAAAGATTTTTGCACGGACAATTCTCTCCTTATGAATATCTGCCATTTGGAGGTGGAAGCCGTCGCTGTCTCGGTATAGCTTTAGCACAGTTTGAAATGAAACTGGTACTAGCTACGATTTTATCTCGCACTCAGCTAGCACTAGCAGACTCCCGCTCGATCGAACCCAGACGACGGGGGATATTGCTAGCCCCTGCTGGTGGAGTAAAAATGGTATTTCAAGGACAACGCCAGTGCCAAGATCTTCCTGTTGAATCTGTCGCTAGCTGACGGATTTATACTACATTTTGTAATCTGAATTTAGAGCATTAGAGGCATTTCGTACAGCCATGTCTTATCGTTTTGTCCAATGGCTTAACCATATACGAGGTTGATATTACTTTAACTGATAAGAGCTAAAAAGCCTCAAGTTATTATTACTATGCTGTCGATCGGATCGTAGCTGTTCATGGAATATTTGGGCAAGCTTAGTTAAAAAGATAGATTCTTCATTCATCTATTGGGATGATTAAATTTATGGGCTTGTATGGGTTAAATAGCGGTCGTGCCGCCGCATTAGTACTTGCCCGTCGCAGTTTTCGATTCTCTGAGCGTTTGCCTAGATGCCTTAACGCCTTTTTACAG
>JBFRWE010000465.1:0-25211 GCA_051439345.1 Xenococcaceae cyanobacterium | reverse complement strand
GATCGGGCAAATTTAATTGACTTAAAATATTGGTAATATTATTTTTGACGTTCTTTTCTGCAATGTGAAGTAATTGAGGGATTTCCCGATTATTGTATCCCTGAGCAATGAAAAGAACAATTTCTTTTCCTCCTTTGGACAATACAGTCGAAAAAACTGAATGAAGATTAGTATTATTGGTTGTGGATACGTTGGTAGTGCGATCGCTCGTTTATGGCAAGAAAAGGGTCATACTGTTACTGTTACTACTACTACCCCAGACAAGGTTAGTAATTTGTCAGCTATAGCCGATCGAGTGGTCATTACTCAAGGAGATGATTTAGGTACTCTCCAAGAAATATTAACAGATCGAGATGTAGTTTTACTTTGTGTTGGCGCAAAAAAACGCGAGCGCGTAACTTACGAACAAACATATCTGCAAACAGCTAAAAATGTCGTCTTGGCAGCACAGGAGATTTCTAGCCTTAAACAAATTATTTATACTAGTACTCATGCAATTTTAGGCGATCGTCAGGGAGAATGGACAAATGAAGAATGTCCCATTGCGACCGTTAATGAAAATGGCGAAATTTTAGCTAAAGCGGAAGAAGTAGTATTATCTGCTCAAAAAGAAAATTTAAGTGTATGTATTCTCCGTCTAGCGGGTATTTATGGAGAAAATAGAGAATTAATCAATATTTTTCGTTCTTGGTCTGGTACTAATCGTCCTGGTAAGGGAGAAAATTATGCTAACTGGGTACATTTAGATGATATTGTTAATGCTCTAGAATTTGCCCGTTCCAAACAACTAGCAGGAATATATCATCTCAGTAGCGATGAAACTTTAACTAGAAAAGAGTTTTTCGATCGCTTGTTTCATACTCATAATTTACCTGGTATTGACTGGGATAATTCTACTCCCACAAATCGCCTTCTTAATCTCAGACTAGATAATAGCAAGATTAAAGCAGCAGGTTTTCAATTAACTCATCCCCAAATTATTTTTTGATAGAGTGAATGACCAAACTAAGTTTAGGTACACGCTTATTTTTTTCCCATCTACTGGTGATGATAGTAGGGTTGGGTAGTTTTGTAATTATTGCTAAATACTCTTCTCCTCGTATGTTTATCTTGCGTCTCGAACAATTAGAGAGGACGGGAATATTTACAGTAAGATCGGCGCGAACTTATTTAGTAGAAGGTTTTCATAATGCTTGGAATCATAGTACTCTGTGGTCAGTAATTGTCGGTGCTACTGCTGCAGGGGTAATTAGTTATTTAGCCTCAAAACGGATTATGCGTCCTTTAAAACAAATGAAACAAATCACCCATAAATTTGCTGCGGGAGATTTAGCAGAGAGGATGCCAGAAACTGAAATTCCTGAATTCAACCAATTAGGAGTTAGTTTTAATCGGATGGCAAGTAGCTTAGAAGGTGTAGAAAAGCGCAGAAGAGACTTAATTGGAGATTTAACCCATGAACTACGTACTCCTTTAACAGTAGTCAGAGGTTATTTAGAAGAATTAGCTGATGGGAGAATAGATGGTACACCAGAATTATACTTGCGTTTAGTTCGAGAAACTAGACGATTAGAAAGACTAATTTATGATATGCAAGAACTTTCTCAAGCAGAAACTGGTTATCTATCTGTCAATTTACAAAAGGTTAATGTACGTCCTTTATTAGAGTCTTTAATTACTAAATTCAGCGATCAGCTATTGGAAGATGGGCCAGTATTAAGACTAGATTGCGCTAATGAGATTCCTCCTGTTTTGGCAGATATCGATCGCACAGAGCAAATTTTAGTTAATCTACTGGGTAATGCTATTTGCTACACCAAAAAAGGTTCGATTATCATCAAAGTCTGGAAAGATAATATTTATCTCTGGATCGAGATACGTGATACAGGAGTAGGAATTGCTCAAGAAGATTTAGCCTATGTATTTGAACGTTTTTGGCGGGCAGATCGTTCTCGTTGTAGTCACTCTGGTGGCAGGGGATTAGGACTAGCGATCGCTCGTAAGTTAGTAGAATTACAAAATGGCTGGATAGAAGTGGAAAGTGAGTTAGGCAAAGGTAGCAATTTTCGCTTCTGTCTTCCTCTGGCTTGAAACTAAAACTATAGCAATACGTTTTTAGTTTAGGACATTAGGTATCGGTTCAAAGGGAACAGGGAATGGGGAATAGGGAATAGAAAACGTCCTAATGTTTTCCCATGGTGCTATATCATCAATATTTTTAATTAGCTTTCTTGCTTAATGGACTCAATACTGTTTGGTTGAGTCTCCCTAAATATTGCTGGAGCGATACATTAACCTTCCATGAAGTTGTTATGAGATCGTAATATTTGTGTTATGATGCTTAACAAATATTTACAAATATTTACACAATTTGGCGAGGTGAAAAATTGGCTCAAGCTAGAAAAAACGCTAAAAATCCAGAATTAAAAGAGGAACTAGCAGTTTTTAAGTACAGAGAAAGTAATCTAATCGCCATGATTGGTTACGAGTTGTGGAATCCTTTATCGACAATTCAAGTTTGCTTAGAAACTTTAGCCAATGAATCTCTTATTGCATCAGAGCCGAGACAGATATTTCTGGAAACTGCGGTTAGAGAGGTAAAACATCTACGACAATTAGTACAGGATTTTATCAACCTTTCTCAGCTTGAGTCACAAGAGCAAGACACTCGCTCTGGAAAAATAGCCAATATTCTGCCAGAAACTTTAGAAAAAATTTTAAAAGTATATCAGACAAAAGGCTTTGCATATCTAGCCGAAAAAGAAGAAAAAGAGTTGACTGTCAATGAATGTCAGGAAGAAACTTTAGAACATATTCGCAATAACTTTATAGCGATTGTGGGACATGAATTAAGAACTCCTTTATGTACCATTCAAGTCTGTCTAGAAAGCCTCAATTATGAATTAGAAACATCAAGTAAATACACGGAATACCAAGAAAAAATGTTAGAAATTGCCTTAAGTGATTTAGAAAGACTAAGGCAATTAATCAAAGATTTTTTTATTTTAGCAAGGTTGCAACAAGGACAACTCTGCTATCATCGAGAATACATTGAAGTTCAGTCAGTTTTAGACCTAGCTTTAACTAGTTTGAAAGTTCAAAAATGCGGTCAAGCTTTACCCCAAATTAAGCTCGAGTTACCTTTTTATTTGCCCAAAATAAAAACTGATGGAGATAGATTAGTAGAAGCCATAACCAAACTACTAGATAATGCATGTAAGTTTACTCAACCACAAGGAGAAATTAAAATTCAAGTACAGCTTCTTAACAAGTCCATCTACGAGCATAATCTATTTTTAGAAGTAATTATTTCCGATACAGGTAGGGGAATATCTCCTAAAAATCTGAATGCTATTTTTAATTGTTTTTATCAAGAAGAAAATGCTCTTAAACGAACTGTTAACGGAGTAGGAATCGGCTTAACTATTTGTCATAAAATTATTCAAAGTTTGGGAGGAAAAATCTGGGCTAATTCTGCGGGCAAAGAACAAGGAAGTAGCATTCATTTTACTGTCCCTGTAACAAATTAAACTCCTGAACCAATAAAACAGATTTAATTGGTCTTTTGATTTTATTGCCATCTCTGTCTAATCTTCCATACAAAGTTTTCCCTTGATAGTAAAGAGACGCAGAACTTCCCCCATCAAGATTCATAGCTTTAGTTACCCCCAGAGTAGATAAAAAATCTGCTAACTGCGATAAAGACATTCCACTACCACCAGAAATAGGTTTTTGTTCGACCATAGCTAAAACTATATCTCCGTTCTCTTTAATCCCTACTGCACTCCGAGCATTAGGAGAAGTAGTACCGATCGCATTACGAATAATTTTGCCATTATTGTAGGCGACAAATCCTTCTTCTACGGAAGTATCTTGGGGTAGTAAAGTGGGACCTCCTCCCAAAGCATCTTTTAATTCACAATTATTAGGAGAAGGCGTATTATGCCAAGTGATATCGTAACGAATATCTTCTCCACAGAGGTAACGACGAAACTCTGCTCGATTGAGTATTTTACCTAAATAGGGAGTAAGATCGGGGTTATCGATCAATCTTTCATTAGTACGAGGATCGGCAAGTAATTTTCCTTCTTTTACTAGATAAGAAGTAGTCTTCTGGTTTTTAGGATCGAAATAACCACCATTAATAACTGCGATCGCCTCATATTTAGTAGCAAAATCGGTAATAGGCTGAAGTTCTCCTTCTATAGCAGGAGTAACCACAAAATTGCTATTGTCAGGAATAGTAACTGTATGAATTATGCTTTGCTCTTGTTCTCTTGTCTCGTAAAGGATACTGTTCCGTTGCTGATAAGAACTAGAAGACAATATTAATCCACAAGCAACTAAGAGAATATCTCCCCACCAAACTCTTTTGCTCATCTTTTTTCTCTTGTACTTTTGCCAAAAATCTACTAACCAATATAAAGGCAGTTAGCGAACCGCCTAACTAACCTTTGTCGTTAATACTTCTGTATTTGTTCCTAAAATCTGAATTTAAACTCGATGCAGTGATGAAAAATCCGCCAGAACAATATAAAATTCATGGTAAACGTAGTTTGGAAACTGCGACTCTAAAGAGCGCAGAGGAAAAACAGTGGAACGGCTTTAGCCGTTAGTGGAATATTTGAGCTTTGAATTATTTCGCTGTAATATATATTTTATAGCGAAATAGGTTTTATGTACGCCACCCAAAAAAATCAGCTCAGGAGACTTAGCAAGCAGGAATTTGATACCCTGTCTGCTTTGTGTCGTTTGAGTAAGAACCTTTTTAATGTGGCATTGTACGAATGCAGACAATATTTCTTTGCCGAAAGAAAACGTCTGACTTACGAGTCTAACTACCATATATGCAAGATGAATGAGAACTATCAGTTGCTTAATACTGATATTGCTCAACAGACTATGAAAGTTGTAGATAGAAGCATGAAGTCTTTTCTGGGATTGCTCCAGGCTGTCAGTATCGGCAAGTGTAACCAAAGACCGCAATTGCCTCGCTATTTGCCCAAAGAAGGATATTTCCCTTTGATTATTCCTCGAATTAAGCTCAAAGACGGAATGTTTGCTATTCCCATGTCTCGCGAGTTCAAAAAAGAATATGGCGAAGTTAGAATTCGACTGCCAGAAAGACTTAAGGACTTAAACATTAAGGAGGTACGAATACATCCAAAATACTCGGCTCGGTGGTTTGAGATTGAGTATATTTATGAAGATGAACAAGTAGAAGCATTTGTAGATCCTAACAAGGCTATTGCTTTGGACTTGGGAGTTGACAACATTGCAGCTTGCATAGATACTGATGGGCATCAATTTTTGATTGATGGTAAACGGATTAAAAGCATTAATCAGTGGTACAACAAGCAAAATGCTTATCTTCAATCTCTCAAGGATAAACAAGGTATCAAATCTTTTACCCATAGACAGGCAAGACTTTATCGTTGGCGTAATAACAGTGTTCGAGATTACCTTAACAAAGTAGCAGCAAAAATAATTGCTCACTGTCTTGAGCATCAAATAGGAAAACTGATAGTTGGTTACAACCCAGGTATCAAGCAAGAGATTAATATTGGACGCTCCAATAATCAGAATTTCGTGCAGATCCCTTTTTGGCAGTTGAGACAGAAACTTGAAGCTCTCTGTTCTAGATACGATATTGAGTATTGCGAACAGGAAGAAAGCTATACCTCCAAAGCTAGTTTTTACGACCAAGACGAGATACCTGTTTACAATGCCGACAATCCCACCAAGCACGATTTCTCTGGGAGAAGAGTTAAACGTGGATTGTTCAGGACTAAAGATAAACATTTTGTCTCAAGCGACATTAATGGCAGTGCCAATATTTTAGTTAAAAGTATGCACAGACTGGATTTCCAGCGAGTGAGTAGTGGGTTTTTGGCTAACCCTTTAAGGATTTTTATCTCTTAAGAATCTCTGCTGCTTCAGCGCAGAGAGTGTCAAAAACCAGTAGCTCAAATTACTGAAGTAGACATCAAACAACTTCGATCGATTCTTCTCTAAAACTATGATGGCAACTGTTAAAAATCAAACCGTTCCTGTTACTGTCTTAACTGGTTATCTTGGTGCGGGTAAGACTACTTTACTCAATCGCATTTTGACTTACGAACATGGCAAGAAAGTAGCTGTAATTGTTAATGAATTTGGCGAAGTCGGCATTGATAATCAACTAGTTATCGATGCAGATGAAGAAATATTTGAAATGAATAACGGCTGTATCTGCTGTACCGTGAGAGGAGATTTAATTCGGATTATTGGTAATTTGATGCGTCGGCGTGATAAATTTGACCATTTAGTTATCGAAACCACAGGACTTGCCGATCCTGCACCAGTCATTCAAACTTTTTTTGTCGATGAAGAAATTCAAACTCAGTTGGATTTAGATGCAGTAGTTACAGTAGTTGATGTTAAGCATATTTCGTCTCATTGGGATAGTGACGAAGCTCAAGAACAAATTGCTTTTGCTAACGTAATTCTGCTTAATAAAACCGATTTAGTTGAACTAGAACAACTCGAAGAGTTAGAAAGACGAATTCGCGCTATGAACGGCATGGTAAAAATTTATCGTACCCAAAATTCTAACATCGATATGGATTCGATCTTGGGAGTTAGGGCTTTCGATCTCGATCGCGCTTTAGAAATTGAACCAGCACTACTCGCAGAAGATGCTCACGAACACGATGAATCGGTTTTTTCTTTTGCCATCGTCGAACCAGGGGCAGTACATCTAGAAAAATTAAACAATTGGCTGACAAATTTATTACAAACTCAAGGTCCTAACATTTTCCGCATGAAGGGGATTCTCAATGTAGCTGGAGAAGATAACCGTTTTGTGTTTCAAGGAGTTCATATGATTTTTGATGGTAGACCAGATCGCCCTTGGAAATCAACAGAAACTCGTAAGAATGAATTAGTATTTATCGGTCGAGATCTCAATTCAGAACAGTTACGTAAAAATTTTCAAGCCTGTCTAATTTGATCTTTGAACATTAAACGTTAATAATTACTCAAGGCTAAATAGTCAACAATTTATCCTCTATGCAGACGCGAGATGTGAAAGGTTGTCTTGTGAGCTTTCTTCCAAAGCTCTTCCCTCTCTTCCTGTCTCTTCAAACTCTGAGCTTAGGGAAGGGATCTTTTCCCAAGCCTGAGCAACTAAATTGCTTAATTTTTGACGTTGTAGTTTATCTAAAACACGATCATCATTTAAAATTTGCGCTTTGACCTCTTCTAAAGATTGACCTTGATGACGGGCAATCTGGATTACTCCAGCAAGAGCAGTCGCGATAATTTCTTCATTTATGGGGCGATCGCGTAAAGCTAAAATTTCTTCAGTGTTAGCTGGGATGGGATAATTCATAGTGTAAGTCATAATCTGTTGGAAAATAAATGAAAATTCATAGTTTTATTAAGATAAATCATTTGACAAATTGTCTAATTTAGTCACTCGGCAAGTTTAACGTATTCTCTAATGATTCAAATCAGTCTTTTTGCTTAATTTAAGATTTAGTTAAGATTAGTCAATGAAAGAAATACTTTATATTGAAGTTCCTACTCCAGATACTTCTGCTGTCTGCCATTGGTTACAACAAGAATGGCAGCCAGGTTGGGGAGAGAAAATACTTACTGGTGATGGTGTTCGCTGGCAATGTTCTCAACCACAAACCACCAAAGATACTTCTAGCGAACTATCAATTTTTGTTTGGTCTGTACAGCGTACAACTTATCTGAAAATTTTTCAATGGGGAAAACACCCCATAAAAGGCGTTACTTCCCTCAAAGAAAAACTTCTCGAAGCTATTCGTCAAAAATTCCCGCCTCAATATCCCGTCCCCCCAGAGATAGATTTAACCCAACAATCTATCTTTGACGCTTTAGCTAACTACTATCCTCAGACTGTTCATTTCTTTCAAAAAATTCCTAATGGTGAATACGATCTTCAGCGTGTTTATTGGTGGGAGAAAAGGTGGCGAGAAAGCGTTAAGAATCCTCAACAGCCTAAACAAGTTATTTTTGAGGGGAAAACAAGGGGACAAGAAAATGAAAAGAATTATGATCTAATTTATGTTGGCGGTGCTTTAGGAGTAATTCATGCTGCTGTAATGGCGCAAAAAGGATATCGAGTTTTGCTGGTAGAAAGATTACCTTTTGGCAGAATGAATCGAGAATGGAATATTTCTCGCGATGAGTTCCAGAGTTTGATTAATCTGGGTTTATTTACCCCTAAAGAATTTGAATATGTAATTGCTAGAGAATATGTAGATGGTTTTAGCAAATTTTTCGATGCTAATAATCCTGCTCATCTTAAAGCACCAGTTTTACATACTCCTAAAGTTTTAAATGTGGCGATCGATACGAATAAACTTTTGGCTTTATGTGGGGAAAAACTACGGCAAGCAGAAGGAGAAATTTGGGACGAAACCGAATTTATGCGCGCTGATATTTCTCCAACGGAGGTAACTGTTGAATTAGTTCATCTGCCTACTCAAGAGAAGAAACAAGCTCAGGGTAGATTATTAATAGATGCTATGGGTACTGCTTCTCCTATTGCTTGGCAATTAAATGGAAAACATACTTTTGATAGTGTTTGTCCCACAGTAGGGGCAGTAGTAGAAAAAGGTTTCGCACCAGCAGTTTGGGATTCTCAATATGGGGATGTGCTTAACTCTCACGGAGATATATCTAGAGGTAGACAACTAATCTGGGAGTTATTTCCAGGGGCAGAGGAAGAATTAACCATTTATCTGTTTCACTACCATCAAGTCCATCCCGATAATCCTGGTTCTTTATTAGAGATGTACGAAGACTTTTTTACTATCTTGCCAGAGTATCGCCGTTGCGACATGAACGCATTGCAGTGGGGGAAAGCTACCTTTGGCTATATCCCTGGACATTATAGTACCAGTAGTAGAGATCGCACTGTCGCTTTCGATCGTTTATTGGCTCTTGGCGATGCTGCCTCTTTGCAATCTCCTTTAATTTTTACTGGTTTTGGTTCACTGGTAAGGAATTTAGAACGTTTAACTACTTTACTGGATATTGCCCTCAAACATGATTTACTTACCAAAGAAAATTTAAATCAAATTAGAGCCTATCAAAGCAATATTTCGGTTACTTGGCTATTTTCTAAAGGAATGATGGTACCTACTCATCAAATCTTCCAGCCACAGCGTATTAACTCTATGTTAAATACTTTTTTTGGTATTCTAGAAGCTGAACCTCCAGAAGTAGCTGATACTTTTATTAAAGACCGCACTAACTGGCTAACTTTTACCAGATTGGCTTTAGTAGCAGCCAGAAAAAACCCCGCCTTACTGCTCTGGATTTGGGAAATGGCAGGAACTCAAGATTTATTGCGTTGGCTAGGTTCCTATTGGTCTTTTAGTTGGGATTCAGGCAAAAAACTGGTACTACAAGGATGGTTTCCTGATTTACTCAAACAAGCCCAACCCTGGTTAGAAAAACAATATCCTAGCTTATGGCTAAAGTTACTCAGTTTGAGTTATCAGTTAAGGCTTTCTGCTGGTAAAAATGATTAAAAATCCCTCACCTTGGTTAATGCTATATTCTGACCAAACATTATACAATACACATGAAATTCAATAAATCTCCTCTGCACCTCCGCACCTCTGCTCCCTTGCATCCCTGCTACCAAACAGGATCATCATAGAGATTGATAGTTAATTCTTTTGTGCCAATCGGGACAGAGCTAATACAAGCACAGATAGTGCTACCATCTCCTAACTCTACTTCGCAAGCATGACAAGAACCCATCAAACATCCTGTAGGAATTAATACTCCTGCTCGTTCTGCCACTTGTAACATGGGTTCTCCTGGCTCTGCTTCAATAGTAATGTTGTCGGGTAGGAAGTGAATCTTAACACTCATTAATCAAAAATTACAAAAATTAGTAGTAATGATTCGATAATAGCGATTTTAGATTCAAATTTGCTTCTACCAGATTAGCAATATTATTTAAAGATTCTTCTCTCTGTTCTCGATAATTGGCAATACCAGTAGGTAAAGATGCCATACCTCTCTGCTTGCGTAAATGATTTAACCAAGCGCGTCGCCAAGGGCCATTATCAAACAAACCATGGAGATAGCAGCCCCAAATTGATTGACTATTATCAACTAATCCTAGTCCGCGATCGTCAAAAATAGGATGATAATTTCCTTCTACTTCTCTTCCTTTATAGCTAGTAATTAAACGAGTACGCCCTTGATGAATTTCGTAGCCATCTACTGGTAATCCTCCTTGGGGATAATTAGAGGTTACTTGTCTTTGGCGAGCCGTTTTGCTGGAAGTTAATACCGTACTTAGAGGCAAAAGACCCAATCCTTGATATTCTCCGCTTTCTCCTTCAAAACCTTCAGGGTCGATGATGCGCTGACCAAGTATTTGAAAACCACCACAAATTCCGAATACTGTTCCTCCCGCAGCAGTATATTCTTGTATTTGCTCTGCCATACCACTTTTCTTGAGGGCAATTAGGTCAGGAATAGTAGTTTTTGAACCAGGAATAATAACTGCGTCAGGATGTCCTAAAGATTTGTTGATATCAACGTAGTTAATCGATACAGTGGGTTCAGATTCGAGAGGATCGAAATCGGTAAAGTTGGCAATTCTCGGTAGACGAATAACACTAATATTCAGATTCTCAGGAGCATAACTAAAGGAACGATCGAGTAAATCGAGAGAATCTTCCGCCGGAAACATTTCCTCACTCCAAGGAATAACCCCTATTACTGCAATTCCTGTCCTTTCTTCTAGCCATTTAATGCCTGAAGTTAATAATTCTTTACTACCTCTAAACTTATTAATTACTATACCTTTAATAAGCGCTCGCTCATCTGCTTCTAGTAGTTCTAGAGTACCAACTACGTGGGCAAAAGCACCACCGCGATCGATATCTACTACTAAAATAGTAGGAGCATTCAGATGTTTAGCAATTCGCATATTAGCGAGGTCACGATGTTTGAGATTGATTTCTGCTGGACTGCCAGCCCCCTCACAAATAACGAGATCGAATTCAATGGATAAGCGATAAAGAGATTCTTGAATTGCTTCCCAACCTAGAGCAAAATATTTTTCATAATATTCTGTAGCTCTAGTTACGCCTACTGCCTGACCTTTAATTATTACTTGAGAAGTCATATTACCCTGGGGTTTGAGTAAAATGGGGTTCATTTCAACTCGTGGAATTACCCTAGCTGCCCAAGCTTGCACTGCTTGAGCATAACCAATTTCTCCCCCTGTATTAGTTACATAGGCATTGAGTGCCATGTTTTGTCCCTTAAAAGGAGTTACTCGCCAACCTTGTCTTGCCAAAATACGGCACAAAGCAGTAGTCAAGAAAGATTTTCCTGCATGGGAGGTCGTCCCCACTACCATAATCGCTTTCATCGCTCAATTTCTCGCTGGAATACATCACCGTTATAGCAATTACTTTTACAAAATTAGGGTTTTTATCTCAACCAATAACTAAGCCAGTTTTTAAATCGATCGAGCCCAGAGGGTTTAGGTAAAGATTTGTGTGTTTTTTTGAACTTGTTTATAATTTCTCTCCCTAAAGGAGTGAGACGAAAACTATCGGTTAAACCTTGTCCATCTACCTCTCTACGCAGAAGGCCAACCTGAATTAACCACATTAGTTGTGCCTCTGTTGCTGATTCGGTTAAAGGCTTTTGGCTATAACCATTTTCCACTCCCCTTTGCCCCGCAATAGTAGGTAAAGGAACACTTTGATGAATCATAGCTGTAAATAAATCCAGTTGAAAAGAGGTGCAACAGATAGCTCTTTCTGCTCTAGTGTAAATGCGATTGGTGTAGTTGGCGGCCTTCGGGCGATCGCTATATTGAAATTGTTCTTGTTTCTTGACAGTCATTAAATTTAAGCTCTACTGCTCGATCCTGATTGCGTACAATGGGAATGTCGCATCCATTAGACTAGATGTCAATTTCCTCACCCACAGATTTAACTACTATTATGGCAGGCTTTCATGCTCTGTCTGACCCTTTGCGTATTGCCGTGATTGAGTTATTAACCAAACAAGAGTTGTGTGTCTGCGATCTTTGTTCTCGTCTAGAAGTAAATCAATCAAAATTGTCTTTTCATCTTAAAAATTTGAAAGAAGCTAATCTTATTCGTCCTCGTCAAGAAGGACGTTGGATCTATTACAGTTTGAATGTACCCCAATTTGCTTATTTGGAAGATTATTTAGCTCAAATAAACCAAAATGCTGTTATCTTACCTCGTCCTAATTGTGAAAATTAACTAGTCGGATCTTTGAATTTCTGCCTTGAAACAGTGGAGATTCAAATTCTTTTCCATCTTGGAGAGTGTCTAATCTTAACTCCCTCTTAACCATAAATATCAGCTTTTTTTGAAAGAATAAGAGTAAGCACAACTTGGGGTAGAGAGTTGAGAGGGAAAGAAAATGAAACCAACAACGAAGCAATTAGATCATTCTCTAAAAAATTTGGTTTTAGGTGTAATACTAGGAATTGCGGTTACTGCTTGTGGACAGACTGACTCAGAGCAAAATCTCTCAATTAAAATAGATGGTTCTAGCACAGTTTATCCTCTTACTCAGAAAATAGCCGAAGAATTCAAAACAACCACAGAAGAAACAGCAGATATTAGCGTTGATTTTTCTGGTACAGGAGGAGGCTTTAAAAAATTCTGTGCAGGACAAACAGATCTCAATAACGCCTCTCGTCCAATTTCTACAACAGAAATGGCTACTTGCAAAGAAGCAGGAGTTGCTTATATTGAATTACCCATCGCTTTTGATGCCTTGACAGTAGTAGTTAATCCAGCCAATGATTGGGTAGAAAGCCTAACTGTCCAAGACCTAGCTACAATTTGGTCTACTCAAGCAGAGAACAAGATAACTCGTTGGAATCAAGTTAGACCTGACTTTCCCGCTCGACCGCTTAATTTATTTGCTCCTGGAGAAGATTCTGGCACCTTCGATTATTTTACCGAAGTAATCATGGGTAAAGATGGAGTAAGTCGTAAAGACTATGTATCCAGCGAAGATGATAATGTTTTGGTACAAGGAGTTAAACAAGACCCTAACGCTCTTAGTTATTTTGGGTTAGCTTATTATGAAGCTCGTCAAAATGAGATGAAAGCAGTTGCTATCGATCGGGGTAAGGGGGCGGTTTTACCTACTCGCGAGACAGTAGAATCTGGAGAATATCAGCCTTTATCCCGTCCCTTATTTATCTATGTAAATTCCAGTGCAGCACAAAAAAATCCAGTCCTTAAAGAATTTGTGGAATTTTATTTAGAACAAGCCTGGGAAGTCGTTAGCGAAGTTGGTTATGTTCCTTTGCCAGAAGATGGTTATTTGCTCACTCAAATTCATTTTCAAAGAGGGAAAGTCGGTACAGTTTTTGGGGGTGAATCTTTCTATAGTTTGACTATTGGTGAATTATTACGTCAACAAGCTAGTTTTTAATCAGCTTAGACGCATTTAAACTGCATTCTTCAATTCTGGTCAAGGCAATAGGCAAGAGGGAATAGGCAACAGAGAGTAGGCAACTGAGGTGAGTCCAAGCTTACTAGCTTTTGGTATTATCGACTTATGAAGCTTGAAAACATAAAATTCTCCTAATAACAATCATTTAATAAGTTCAATGTCGCTTCACATTAAAACTACTCTCCTTACATCTCAACCGCTCAGTCTTGCTAGTGGTTGTTCAGCATGGCTAAAACTTGAAGCATTGCAACCGCCAGGCTCTTTTAAAATTCGGGGTATTGGTGCTGCTTGCGAATACTATATCCAGAAAGGGGCAAAACGCTTAATTTCATCCTCTGGGGGTAATGCAGGTCTGGCTGTGGCTTACGCAGGTCGTTTTTTGTCTGTCCCCGTAACAGTTGTTGTCCCAGAAACCACAACCGAGCGAGCAAAAGAACTATTAAAGCAAGAAGGAGCAAATGTGATTATTCATGGGGCATCTTGGCATGAGGCAAATGAATTAGCAGTGTCAATGCTTGAAGAAAAGGATGCTTTTATTCATCCTTTCGACGATCCTCTCGTTTGGGAAGGACATGCTACTATGATTGACGAAGTAGCCGAATCAGAGTTAAACCTAGATGCTATTGTTTTGTCAGTGGGAGGAGGAGGTTTACTTTGTGGAGTGGTGGAAGGTTTGCGTCGTAATCAGCTAGAGCATGTTCCTGTAATAGCTGTGGAAACCAAAGGAGCAGAGTCTTTTCACAAATCTCAGCTAGCAGGGAAGATAGTTAACTTAGAGAGTATCTCAAGTGTAGCCAGTTCTTTAGGGGCAAAGCAAATATGTAACCGAGCTTTCCAAATATCTAAGGAACATCAAATTATCAGTGTTGTGGTATCAGACAAATCTGCTTTGACAGCTTGTGAAAGGTTTCTCAACGATCATAGAATACTGGTAGAACCTGCCTGTGGTGCAGCTTTAGCCTTAGCCTACGATCGATCGCCCGTACTGGATAAGTTTGACAATATACTCTTGATTGTTTGCGGTGGTGCAACTGCTACGATCGATCGAATTCGTCAGTGGTTGGCTAGATCTTAAATAACTCTTCTTTTCCCAAGACCTAAATTTATTCTGGAGTGAGTTTCCTATAATGGTTAGTCGTAAGCTAAATTCAATCCCTAAAATAACTATTTTCTAAGGCGATTAATAGATGTATGTTTTATCATTGGTCTTATCTAATTTTAATTCCAGGAACGCTTTTAACTTTATGGGCGCAGAATAATATTAAGAGTACCTATCATCGTTATGCCCAAATCCCTTCTACTATGGGAATGACTGGTGCAGATGTGGCAAAATCTATCTTACAGCAGATGGGAGTTACTGATGTTCGAGTTGAACCAGTAGCAGGGCAACTAAGCGATCATTACGATCCTAGTGCTAAGGCAGTACGTCTATCTCAAGGTATTTATGGTTCTAATTCTCTTGCTGCTGCCGCCGTTGCTGCCCATGAATGCGGTCATGTTTTGCAAGATAAACAAGGATATGCTTTTATGAATTTTCGCGCTGCCTTAGTGCCAGCAGCCAATATTGGTTCCAATTTAGGTCCTATGTTAGTAGTTGGGGGAATTTTTCTCAGTGCAATGGGAACAATTTCTGCAATCTTTATTAATCTAGGAATTTTTTTGTTTCTGGGGGTAATTGCTTTTCATCTTATTACTCTTCCTGTGGAATTTGATGCTTCTAGTCGAGCCTTAAAATTAATCGATCGATTAGGGATTTTACAAGGTGAGGAAAATCGAGGAGCAAAGGCTGTTTTACAAGCTGCTGCTTGGACTTATGTAGCTACTGCTTTTTATGCACTTTTACAATTAGCTCAACTACTGTTAATGTCTTCTCGGAGACGATAAGATCGATACGAATCGTTTAATATTTTTTGATTAGCATATTTTAAATTTTATCTAAGTAAATAATGCAGCCATCAAACAAGCCTTTATTTATACTGAAACACCTATTGTTTTGGACAGCAGGAAGCATAAGTATGGTCATGCTATTGTTTTTTGTCGGGATTTGGCAAACAAGCGATCGCATCCTCAATATAGTAGAAAAAGTTGTTTATCCTCAGCCTGTTACCCCACAAATAGATATCCCAACTCTAGTAGTGCAGCAAATTCAAGGGGTTGAAGAGTTAACCACCACAGTATATACCATGGAAGCAACTGTCCCTACTTCGGCAGAAAGAAAGTTAGGAGATTTTGTCATTGCTACTACTAAACTTCTTTATATTGGTCAGGGAGAAGTAAGAGCGGGAATAGATTTAAGTCAAATTACTACTGAAGATATCAAAGTTAATAACGATAAGATAGCTATTAATTTACCACCACCACAAATTCTCGATAGTAAAATTGATGTCAATAATTCTTATGTCTATGATTACGATCGAGGTTTTTTAAATTTAGGACCTGATGTTGCTCCTGACTTGCAGACACTGGCGCAACAACAAACTCTAGCCAAAATTGTTCATAGTGCTTGTCGTGGAGGTGCATTAAACACCGCTAATGAAAAAGCTAAAGAAGTAATTATTAAATTATTAGCTAATACAGGTTTCAAGCAAATAGAAATTAACACAACTTCTCTTCCTCCAAAAGACTGTCAAACTTTTGATGCAGAATCATAAGCATGAATTTTTATCAAGTTTTTAGTTTTTATTTGACCAGCAGAATTTGGAGTTAGGAATTCGGAATTCGGAGTTAGGTTACAAGCCTCCGTTGCCATAAATTTCAACTCCAAACTACGAACTAAAAACTCCGAACTAGAGCAAAGCGACTTTGATCAATAACTAACCACTAACTACTAACTACTAACTACTATCACTCAAAAATAATCTGATAATCAGGATTTTTTTTTACCATATTATCTTCTTGAAGTAACTGTTCAACTTCGGGAACTGATAAAGGAGGACTAAAAAAATACCCCTGAACTTCATCGCATCTATTCTTAACTAAAAAATTTAGTTCGGTGTTAGTTTCTACTCCTTCAGCAATTACTTTCAAGCTAAGCTGATGAGCCATTTCAATTAAGGCTTTAGTAATAGCTGCATTTTTAGGATTGGTGCCAATATCTTTAATGAAGCTACGGTCTATTTTAAGAATATCAAAAGGAAAATTTTGGAGATAACTAAAAGACGAATAACCTGTACCAAAGTCATCGACACTAATCTTAACTCCCAGAGATTTGAGGGTATTTAGTTGACGAATAGTCAAGTCAAGATCCGCAACTAAGGTGCTTTCTGTCAATTCTAATTCGAGACAATGAGAATCTAATTGAGTTTGTTTGAGTATTTTAATCAGAGTTTTGCCTAAATTAGTCTGATTGAATTGACGAGCAGAAAGGTTAACGGCAATGCGATCGAGATCTAAATCTTGTAGCTGCCAAATCTTCATTTGTTGACAAGCTTGAGCTAAAGCCCATTCACCGATCACACTAATTAAACCTGTTTGTTCAGCTAGGGGAATAAAAGTACCAGGATATATTATTCCTTGATGGGGATGATACCAGCGTAGTAGTGCTTCTACACCTACTATTTTACCTGTTTCTAAAGAGATTTGTGGTTGATAATGTAGTTGTAATTCTTGTCGATCGAGAGCATAACGAAGATCGGTTTCTAAAGCTAGTACATCTGATTCTTCTTCCTCTACCGTAGCTTGATAAAAATTATATTGATTGCCTCCTTGTTGTTTAGCTTGGCTCATAGCTTGATAAGCTTTTTGTAATAATTGTTCTATTTCTGTGCTGTCCCAAGGATAAACGGCAATACCCATACTACTTGTGACAAAAATTTCCCGTCGATCAAGCCAAAAAGGTTGGTTAAATTGTTGGATAACTTGGCTAATCTGCCCAAGAATTTGCTGTCTATTCTCAATCGCTAAAAAAACCAAAGCAAATTCATCGGCATTTAAATGAGCAATTAAAACATCATCCCTGAGAAGAGTTTGCAGTCTTTGGGCAATTTGCTGTAACAAGAGATTGCCATATTCGTGTCCTAAATTGTTATTAATACGATAAAAACGATCTACATTGAGATAAATTATTGCTGCAGTCCTAAAATCATTCAACTTGGTATATTGTGAACTAATTTGCGTAAATTTTGCTTGTAAATCTAATCGATTAGGTAATTGAGTAATCAAATTGTAGCTAGATTCTTGAGCAGTAACGGAGCGAGACTGGTTAGATTTAGATATAGAGATTTTGGCTTGAGCGAGTTCTTGGTGCTTTTTTAAAACTATTTTAATATTGGCACTAAGTTCTATTTGTTTACAGGGCTTAATCATATAACCATAACAGCCTGTATGTTCTGCTCTTTCTACTGTTTCTTCATCTGCACAAGCAGTAAGATAAATTATGGGAATATCTCCGAGCTGCAAAATTTGGGTAGCAGTTTCAATGCCATCTATTGCTCCTTTGAGCTTAATATCCATAAAAATTAAATCTGGTTCGGTTTGTTGAACCAAATTAATTGCTACTTCTCCTGTAGAGACTATATCTATAATTTCATAATCAAGTTTTCTTAATTTGGAAGCTAAATCAAGAGCCAGTACTGGTTCGTCTTCCACAATCAAGATTTTTATTTGCTCCATAGCTTACTTTTAAAATCAATATTTTAGGGAAATTGATTAGTCTCGCCTTAAATTCTACAAAAGTTTAATTGTGACGATACAAATAGCCGTAAAATATTCTCCAAAGTTACGGATTTCACGACTATAACCTTTTAGCTAAAAACGGTACATTAAATCTATAAGGTAAAGAATTGTTAATTATAGGAAATTATTCGCATTATGTTTGAATACTTTAACGATAAAGCAATTAAAAGTGTAGTCCTGGCTCAAGAAGAAGCCAGAAGAACTGGTCATAATTTGGTAGGTAGTGAACATGTTTTATTAGGGGTAATGGAGGAGGGCACATCTACAGCAGCAAAAATACTCACAGACTTTCAGGTTACGATTAACAATACACGCCAGTTAGCAGAAAAAATTGCTGGTCGTGGTGCGGGATTTAGTCCAGCTAATATTCCCTTTACTCCCAAAGTCAAAAATATTTTTGAGCAAGCATTGCAAGAGGCACGTCAACTCGGCACAAGATATATCAACCCAGAACATATACTTTTGGCAATTGCTAAAAATGCCAACACTTTAGCTGCCAAAATTTTAGTTCACCAAAATGTCGATCTAGAAAAGTTGAGGATCGAAATTATTAAAAAGTTAGGTGAAAAGGAAGCTGTAGCAGCTACCCCTAGAGACAATCCGTTCGGTTTTGGTAATCAATCCTCACAAAAACCAAAGCTAGAGCAGTTTAGCACTAATTTAACCCAACTGGCAACAGCAGGAAAGCTAGATCCCGTGGTGGGTAGACAAACTGAGATTGAAAGAACTATCCAAATTTTAGGTCGTCGGACCAAAAATAACCCAGTTTTAGTGGGTGAACCTGGGGTGGGCAAAACTGCTATTGCTGAAGGATTAGCGCAAAGAATTGTAGCAGGAGAAGTACCCGAACTAATCCAAGATAAGCAAGTAATTAGTCTGGATATGGGTTTACTGCTAGCAGGAACTAAGTTTAGAGGGGAATTTGAAGAAAGACTTAAATCGATCGTAGATGAAGTCAAGAAAGCAGGTAACATCATTTTAGTTATCGATGAAATCCATACCATGATTGGTGCTGGAGCTATGGGCGGTACAATGGATGCAGCTAATCTCCTCAAACCAGCTTTAGCTAGAGGGGAATTACAATGTCTTGGTAGTACCACTCTAGATGAATATCGTCAGTATATAGAGAAAGACGCAGCTTTAGAGCGTCGTTTCCAAAAAGTAATGGTAGGCGAACCCTCTGTAGAAGATACTATTGCTATTCTTAGAGGCTTGCGTAAAACCTACGAAAACTTTCATCAAGTCAAATTTACTGACCAAGCTTTAGAAGCAGCAGCTAAATTGAGCGAGCGATATATTAATGATAGATTCTTACCTGATAAAGCGATCGATTTAATTGATGAAGCGGGCTCACGCGCGCATTTAAGACATTCTCTTCAGCAGCGAATAGATAATGAGGCAGTAGTTATGGGGGAGGATGCAGAATCTACTCCAGTTTCTCCAATTGATCCTCAAGCTTTAACTCCTGTAGTAGATAGAGAAGAAATTGCGCAAATTGTCACTGCTTGGACGAGTATACCAGTAGATAAAATTGAAAAAACAGAATCGGAAGCTTTACTCAATCTGGAGGCTAATCTCCACGAAAGAATAATCGGTCAAAATGAAGCAGTTAAAGCGGTTTCTCGCGCTTTGCGTCGAACTAGGGCTGGTTTAGCCGATCCCTCACGCCCTATCGCTAGTTTTATTTTCTCTGGTCCTACGGGAGTAGGTAAAACCGAACTAACCAAAGTCTTAGCTACTCAAATCTTCGGTTCAGAGGATGCCATGATTAGACTAGATATGTCTGAATATATGGAATCTCATACTGTTTCTAAGTTAATTGGTTCTGCTCCTGGTTATGTTGGTTACGATGAAGGAGGGCAGTTAACCGAAGCAGTCCGCCGTCAACCCTATAGCGTTCTTCTCTTTGACGAAATTGAAAAGGCTCATCCCGATATCTTTAACTTACTCTTACAAGTGTTGGACGATGGTCGTCTTACCGATGCCCAGGGTCGTACTGTAGACTTTAAAAATACGATTATTATTATGACCTCTAATATTGGTTCTAAGGTAATCGAAAAAGGTGGTACAGGACTTGGTTTTGCTTTCGCTGATAATCAGGCAGAAGCAGAATATAATCGCATCCGCAACTTAGTTAATGAAGATTTGAAACAATATTTCCGTCCTGAATTTCTTAACCGACTCGATGAAATTATTGTCTTCCGTCAATTGACTAAACCAGAAGTACAACAAATCGCTGATATCCTCTTAGCTGAAATTGCTAACAGAATAGCAGAACAAAGAGAGATAACTTTAGAATTTAATCCAGCTTTTAAAGACAAGGTTGTTACCGAAGGATACGATCCTAGTTATGGTGCTAGACCCTTGCGTAGAGCAATTATGAGACTTCTAGAAGACAGTTTAGCAGAAGCAATTCTGGCTGGTCAGATTCAAGATGGCGATCGAGTTTTGGTCGATCTTGATGAACAACAAAAAGTCCAAATTTCTTCCATAGAACAACCAATGTTGGTCGAAAGTCTGTGGTAAACGTAATAGGCAATAGTCAGAGGATGTCTGAGAAGTATAATTAGTCACGTACAACAAGATCGATCGCTTGTCTTATTTGACGAAAAAATTAGCTTTTGATTGGATCGAGTCTAGTTAATCTATGGCTTCTTTGGTATTATTTCCGACTTTTCAGACATCCTCTCAGAGACAAGGCATGTCTTGTCTATACTAGGTAATAGGTAAAAAAAATTAGTATCCTGAAACTGAAAAGAGATAATAGTTTCAGGATATTTTTTATGCTGTAATCCGACTATTATGCGTTCAAATACCATATAACAGCTTTTAACTTACAGCAAATATACATTTATATATTTGCGTATTTTAAAAATTACAATATGTATATTTTGGCAATTTGATTTAATTCAAAACCATAAAATTTCTATATTATTTCAAGGACAAAATTGAATTTAGTAGTTCATTTTGGTTTGAATAAGACAACTCTTTGAAGTTGCCAATATCAATATCTAGAAAAAGAAAACTGGAAATTTAAGTTATGACAAATACTACTGAATCTAAATTCTATGCTCTCTTGATTGGAATAAACTATTATGAGTCGATCGATACTTATCCTCAACTGTATAAAAACTTGGGGGGATGTGTGCGGGATATCGATCTCGTAAACAGCTATCTCACAGAAACCTTAAAAGTTCCTCAAAAGCAAATCTGGAAACTGACTGCACCCGTTGAAGAAAGCAATGAGCTTTCCTTATTGAGATCTACTCAAGGAGACATACTTCCTACCTATGAAAATATAGTTAAGGCTTTTGCTGAAATAACTGCTGCTGCTACGCAAGGAGACCAAGTATATATTCATTATTCTGGTCATGGAGGTCGTGCGATTACGATTTATCCTGAGTTGCAGGGAGAAGGACAGGAGGATGAAAGCATTGTCCCGATGGATATTGGTAGTCCAGATGGTCGTTATTTGCGGGATGTAGAGATTGCTACTTTACTCAAACGTTTAACCGATAAAGGTTGCATTACCACCGTCATTTTTGATAGTTGCCATTCTGGCGGAGCAACTAGAGGTGATTGTGCCATTCGGGGTAATGAAAATAATATCGTTGACAGCACTCCTAAAAGTCAAGAAAGTTTAGTAGCATCCCGCGAGGAGTTGATTAAAAACTGGCAAATTTTAACCCAAGCCGATCCAGAATTATCCGCTGGCTGGCTACCCAATGCTAATGATTATGTCTTTTTAGCTGCCTGTCGTCCTTCAGAATATGCCTATGAATATGCAGTAAATGGTGGACAGCGTAACGGTGCATTAACTTATTGGACGATCGATACTTTAACTAGCAGTACTTCTGTCCTAACTTACAAATCTCTCTACAGTCGGCTTAAAGGCATGATTCAGAGTAAGTTTCCCCAACAATTACCGATGTTAATGGGCAATAGCGATCGCGAAGTGTTTGGGGATAAACGGAGCTATAAACCTTATACAGTAGCTGTTACTGGAGTAGATATAACTAATCAGATGATTACGTTAGAAGCTGGTTTGGCTCAAGGTTTAAGCACGGGAACTCGTTTTGCAATTTATCCTTTTGACTTTCAGGATTTGGCGGATCGAACCCAACAAATTGCCCTTGTTGAATTGACAGATGAGATAAAGGCGAGTAGTTCAACTGCGAAGATTTTGGATACTGAGGCAGGAGGCATTGATGTTAAAGGAGAAATCACGCCTGGTGCTTCCGCAGTTATGGTAGCTGCACCCGTAGATTTAATTCGTAAGGTACGCTTATTCGATCGAAAGCAAGCAGGAGAAAAAGAACAAGATTTGCCCGCAGAGTTAGTAGCTAAACAAACCGCAGCTTTAGATAAGGTACGTCAAGCTTTAGTCGGCAATGGTTGGGTAGTGGAAGCCCAAGAAGACGAAGAAAGTTACTATCAAGTTGCTGTGGCTAAGGATGGGACTTATGAAATTTGTATCGGGATGCCCATTACCAACTTACGTCCTGCTCTGAGTATAGATAATCCTGAAGCACCACAGAAAGTGGTCGATCGATTGGTACATTTAACTAAATATCAATCGGTAAGAGCTTTAGATAATCCAGCATCAGATTTAACTGATTATCTAGAATTTGAACTTTGTGACAAACAAAAACAACCTTTTGCCGATCCGCAGAATGTAACCTTGAAACCAGGAGAAGTTACTTATCTGAAGATCAAAAATAACTATGCAAAAACTCTCAATGTGGCAGTACTAGATATTGAACCGACTTGGGAAATTTCACAAATTCCCATTCAAGGGGATATTGCTCCTTTCTTTGCTTTAGATTCTGGTCGAGAGGTTTACACAAAGCTGCGTTTAGCTCTGCCAGATAATTATAAACAAACTAAGGAAACTCTCAAAATTTTTGCAACTAAGGGATTAGCTAATTTCCAATGGTTAATTTTACCTTCCCTAGATGAACAACCTGGTACTAGGGGAAATCTTCCTAATGAAACACTACAAACCCGATCTGTAAATCAGGCGATTAATCCTTTGAACGATCTTTTAACTTCGATTGGAAATGATTTGGATCATCCCCCTGAAAAGACTCGCGCTTTTGTTTATGAACCCGATCCTGAAGCAGAATGGGCTACTAAAGAAATCTTAATAACAGTAAAAACTTAAACTCAGAAATGCGATCCTGATTCATAATGCAGTAAACATCTAAAAGTATTTTCTATTTTTTTATGAAAGCAGAGTTAACCGCAATTATTGAGGCAGCAACGGAGGGTGGATACTGGGCTATTTGTCCAGAAATTCCTGGCGCAAATGGTCAAGGTGAAACCATAGAAGAAGCAAAAGAAAGTTTGAAAAATGCTATTCAACTTATTTTTGAAGATCGTTTGGCAGATATTCGCAGAGGGCTACCGAAGGAGGCAATTGAAGATAGAATTTTAATTCCATGAAACGCAAAGAACTAGAAAAAAAGTTGCGTCAAGCTGGTTGTTATCTTAAGCGAGAAGGTTCTTCTCATTCCCTCTGGATTAACCCTCAAACTGGAGTTGTTGAAGCCATACCACGACATAGAGAGATTAAAGAATTATTAGCTAAGAAAATTCTCAAAAGCTTAAATGCCGAATAAAAATCCCAAAATCAAAATTAATTATAAAATTAAATCAATTTCCACTACGGTTATAAGTTAAAAATCTAAATGAAAAAAATTTTGATTTTAGCTTCTAATTCTAGAGGCGATCTTCCACAAATTTTTCGTGAGATTCGAGATTCAACAGAAGCAATCGAAAGTGGTCAAAATGCTCAAGAATTTACTGTTATAAACAAGTTGGCAGTTCGCCCTGGTGATTTACAGAAAATATTCACTAAGAATGAACCCTATATCGTTCATTTTTGCGGACATGGAGCGCGTGAACAAGGATTGTTTTTTGAAAAAGATGGGCTTGGAGAACAACCAGTTAGTAACGAAGCTCTATCCAGATTGTTTTATCTTTTCGGGTGGGGTGTACGATGCGTATTACTCAATGCTTGCTACACAGAATTTCAAGCTGATGCTATTGTAAAACATATTCCTTATGTGATAGGTACTAGTTGTGCAATTTCCGATATATTGAAAAATTCTATGATCAAAAAAAGCAAATAGATATCATCGATCGACTTAGGAATGGAACGAAAACTTTACTAATATTAGGAGAGCCAGGATCGGGTAAAACTATTGCTTTGTTGCAGCTAGCCAAACGACTTATAGAGCAAGCAAAATATGATAAAAATAGACCAATTCCTGTCATTTTCAACTTATCTTCTTGGGGACAAAAGGATGAGTCATTAGAAAAATGGTTAATCAAAGAACTAAAAGATAAATATTATGTTCCCGAAACTATTAGTCAACGTTGGTTAAAAGAAGAACAACTACAGTTATTATTGGATGGTTTAGATGAAGTAGGGGCAGATTTAAAAGATGATGAAATAGCTCAAGAAAAAAAGAGAAAGACTTGTGTCAAAGCAATAAATGAATTTATTTCTGACGATCACTTACAAACAGATATTGTAATTTGTAGTAGAATTGAAGACTATAAAAATCTAGAGCAAAAACTATCAAGAACTAGAAAATTTTGTAAGATTTATCGTCGCTTCGCTCCTTAAGGCTGAGGGCTGAAGTTATACAACACTAATTAAATATATTCAACAACAACAACAAAAGCAAGCAAATTGCCTTTGTTAACGTTTTGTGTAAATATAAATCTTGATAATTATACAAAGCCTATAATGAAAGTTCAGAAGGTCAATATTCGAGGTCAAACCAGTTGGGTTTTACTCGGTGATGACTACCTACCTATCGAACCAGTCACAGACTACCTACAACACCTTATGGCGTTAGGTAAAGCACCAAACACACTCAAAAATTACGCTCATCACTTGAAGCTATTTTTTGAGTATTTGGAAGCTTACAGCCTTGACTGGACACAATGTTGGGAGAAAGAATTAGCAGAATTCATGCTCTGGCTACAATTACCCGATTCTATTCCTGGTGTTCCTTCTATTG
>JBFRWE010000464.1:0-6657 GCA_051439345.1 Xenococcaceae cyanobacterium | reverse complement strand
GAACTATGATCGGCATTAATTTCGATTACCATATCTGCCCAGTCAGCATTGGTAACTAAAGGCTTGATAAATAACTCTGGATGGAGAGATTTCCAGAAATACTCCACAAATTGCTCTATTTCTTCATCACTCATCCCCGACTTTCCTGTCGCCATCATTTTTTGTTCTGCTTCTTTACGCCATTGTTGACTCAAACGATAATCTACAGGACAAAGGACGATTAAACGGTCTAATTTTGACCACAAAGGTAGATAAGCTTTTAGTCGATCGTTATTATCTAAAGCAAATAATTTATCTTCAGGAGTATTAATCGGATGGAGTGGAGTATCAAAAACTGATATTTCTACTGGACGAGTACCCACAAACCAGCCTTCAAATACAACAATATCTACACAAGGAGTCTCTTCTGGTTGAATGCGATCGCCTGCACCATTAAAGGCAGATTTATCAAAACGAGGTACTAGGATTGGTTCTACTCGGTTAGGCTGTAAGAACTGATCTAAAATCTCGATACCCAATTCTACATCATGAGTACCAGGAGGCCCTCGCCAAATTAAACGAGGGTCTTGTTGTTGCAGTGTTTGACGAGCTTCATAGGTTTTGTAAAGATCGTCAATGGAAATAGCTACACTAGTAAAGCCTAAATGCGCCAAAATAGTTCTAGTGATAGTGGCTAAAGTAGTTTTTCCTGTTCCTTGTCCCCCCAAAATGCCTTGTATTAGAGTTCTGGAAAGTTGCTCTTTTTCTCTGGCTATTTGTCTAGCTAAAGGTAGCCACAATGTCCAGAGACGATAAAAAATATAATCAGAAGTAGTAAAACCAAAACTTTGGCATAGTTGCTGAATTTGGGAATGGACTTGGAAAAATAATTGCGATCGCTCTTCTATCTCTGTTTGAATACTTGCCTCATCTATACCAAAGGCTCTCATTCTAGCTCGATCGTTCAATTCTGCTGCTAAGAGTTTTTGCTTTTCCGCTTCGGTAGGCTTATTTCCTTCACTCCACCGTCGCAACATCTCCTCTATTTCTCTCATTACTACCTACTAACTACTAACTACTAACTACTCGATCTCACCAAAATTCTTTGGGCTAATAGAAAAAATCTAATCAAGAACCCAACTTAAAGGCTTCTAAGAATAAGCTATAGATTACACCAATTTTGAATAAATTAAGAATATCTAGAATCAGATTAGTTCTTAAACGAGGGTCCGATCTAGCTTGGCGATCGTGACTATAAACAAACTTACTCACTAATTCTGTAAAAGTAAATATAATAGCAGCCCCAATAACGTCCCAAGCAGCATCTTGCCCTGCGGTAGTCACAATAGCCGAACCCATGAAAAATCCCATCAACACGCTAATCAGACTTAGAGCAATTCTTCTCCAAGGATTGGTAAATAGTAATTCTATGCGTCTACTAAATAAATCGATTAAGGAATTAAGACGAGTACGTTGCATTGGCAATAACTATTCGAGCGGTTATCGGTTATCAGTTATTACACAACTAATAGCCAATAACCAACAACATCTAATTTTTGATTTTATTATTTATGTTTTATCAGATTTATCTTCTTCTGCGTCCATTTTAGGCACAAAATCAGGGCGTTCAGTGTTTTCCCAGCCAGGAGGACGTTTGGAATTATACCAAGCAATTGAACCAATACTTACCGCAGCAATAAAACCTACTACGTATACGGCAATAAAATAAGTAGGAAAATTTCCCCCTGATGCTGCCTCTAGCAATAAATACATGATTTTATTTTTCCTTAATTATCTTTAATCAGTAGTCTGGATAATGTTTAGTAAATCACAAAACGGGAGATCGCCAAAATTAGGGACTTCCAGAAAATAAAATCCTCATTTTTAAGAATGATAATCATTCTTAGGAGGCAAGGAGAGACAGACGATGTCTGCCTCTCCTTGCCGATTTTGTAGTAATATCAATCTTGACCAGAAAATTTTTGAGTAGGCTTCAAGTGGCCATAGAATTAACCGATTCACTCAAAAATTTGCTTAGAGAAACTGTTCTTCAATTAGAAGGTGCAGCCCGAAGAAGATTTATGGCCCAAACAGTTTTGGAGTTAGGATATGGAGGACAATCTCTTGCTGAACAAGAATTGGGGTGGAATAGAAAAACGATTCGTAAAGGAAATGGTTTCTTTCTGGTTTGGTAAGTTGGGGTATGATGCCAGCTTGTAAAAAAGAAGTTTTCCCACAGCCAGATTCCCCCATCAGAATGCCCAAGCGAAATCGATCGGCGAACGGTAAACCACTTGCGGTGGTGAGGCAGCGCGGTCTTGGGGGTCTCCCCCATAAGCGAATGCGGAAAGGTTGTACCGACATAAGCAAAGTGGTGAACCCGTAGGGCCGTTAGCCCCTACTAACTACTAAATTATCTATAATAGGAGTCTGAAACTCTTAATTTAAATTACTGCTCCTAGCTGAAACATGACCCCAAAACCACGCCAATATCACATCACTACTTTCGGTTGTCAGATGAATAAAGCCGACTCCGAGCGCATGGCTGGTATATTGGAGGATATGGGCTTTAATTGGTCAGAAGACCCGAATAATGCAGATTTAATTCTCTACAATACTTGCACTATTCGGGATAATGCCGAACAAAAAGTATATTCTTATCTAGGCAGACAAGCCAAAAGAAAACATCAGCAACCAGATTTAACTTTAGTTGTGGCTGGTTGTGTAGCACAACAAGAAGGAGAGCAATTACTACGGCGTGTTCCCGAATTAGACTTGGTTATGGGTCCGCAACACGCCAATCGTTTACAAGATTTATTACAACAAGTGTTTGATGGCAATCAAGTAGTTGCTACAGAGCCTATTCACATTGTCGAGGATATCACTAAACCTCGCCGAGATAGCACTGTCACTGCTTGGGTAAATATTATCTATGGTTGCAATGAACGTTGTTCTTATTGTGTTGTCCCCAATGTTAGGGGAACAGAACAATCTCGCACTCCTGAAGCAATTCGGGCGGAAATGGAGGAATTAGGGAGACAAGGATATAAAGAAATAACTCTGTTGGGACAAAATATTGATGCTTACGGTAGAGATTTACCAGGAAGTACCCCAGAAGGAAGACATCAGCATACTCTGACAGATTTACTTTACTATGTCCATGATGTACCAGGAGTAGAACGGATTCGTTTTGCCACAAGTCATCCTCGTTACTTTACCGAAAGACTAATTAAAGCCTGTAAAGAATTACCCAATGTATGCGAACATTTTCATATTCCTTTTCAGTCAGGAGACAATGAAATCCTGAAAGCCATGAAGCGGGGATATACTCACGAAAAATATCGCCGTATTATCGATAAAATTCGCGAATATATGCCCGATGCTGCTATTAGTGCTGATGCCATTGTGGGTTTTCCTGGGGAAACAGAAGCACAGTTTGAGAATACCTTGAAATTGGTAGATGATATTGGTTTCGATCAGTTAAATACGGCTGCTTATTCTCCTCGCCCTGGTACTCCTGCTGCGTTATGGGATAATCAATTGAGTGAGGAAGTGAAAAGCGATCGCTTACAAAGATTAAATCACTTAGTTGCTCAAAAAGCTGCCGAACGTTCCCAACGTTATCGCAATCGAATTGAAGAAGTATTAGTAGAAGAACAAAATCCGAAAAACCCTACTCAAGTAATGGGTAGAACTAACGGAAATCGTCTTACGTTCTTCCCTGGTAAGATTGAAAAACTTAAGGGGCAAATCGTTAAGGTTAAGATTACTGAAGTTCGCGCCTTTAGTTTGACAGGAGAAGCAATCTTTTCTGAGTCAATAAAAAAATAGATTGATTAAGCTTAGACGCACTTAATTTATTGCCAAGTTGCACTAGTTAAGTACCTAAGCAAAATTAGAGTACGCAAGAAATCCACTACAAGGCAATCTGTTGGGTAGGAAGCCCGTATCCGTTTGACGTACTCCTCGACAAAGAAGACAACTTCTTCGCTGCACTATCTTAATTTCTAACGTACCTACCGCATATTGCTCATTAAGATATACGATCGAGCAGTTCCAGGCTACGCTCGCTCACGGTAACTCCAGTTGTCAAATTCTCTGGTTAATTATTTGATAACGTAATAGTTGTCTAACTTGTTCAGGAGGTAAACTAAGCTTTTGGCTAATTGCTGTTTCTATTTGTGCTAATTCTGTAGTTGCTAGTTTAAACTCCTGCTTTTGATAAACTTGGGTTGCCTGTTTAACTGTTACTTCAGAAAAATGGCGATCGCGATCGACTGTAACTTTAATAAACAGGATTTTACTAGATGGTTGCGCTTTGTCAGGACTAATTTGGAAAGATTCAACAGATTGATTAGCCAATTGTAAACTATGCTGTGTAACTAACCCGCTAACTACCCAAAAAGCTAATCCTAATAATGGCAGAGGCAACCAAAATTCTAACCCCAAAGAAGACAAAAATTGCCACCATTTAGTCTGACTCATAAATTGATTACGATAAAAACAACAATAACCTTAGTTATCATGCTAATTCTTTTAGTTGAGGACGATCTAGCCCAATTAGAACCTTTACAGGTAGCATTATCTCAAGTAGGACACATAGTTGATGGAGTGGAAGATGGCGAAACAGCATTATGGCTAATGAAAGAAAAAGATTACGATCTGTTGATTTTGGACTGGATGTTACCTAACGCTAGCGGTATCGAGCTCTGTCGTGAGTATCGTAATCTAGGTAATACTGCACCAGTACTGATGCTAACAGCTAAAGATACTACAACTGATAAAGTTAATGGCTTGGATGCGGGTGCAGATGACTATATTGTCAAACCTGTAGACGTTTTAGAATTACTAGCAAGAGTAAGAGCTTTAGGCAGGCGATCGCCTTTATGGCAAGGAGATACCCTAAATTTAGCCGATTTACGACTAGATTTAACTAACCTAAACTTAGAGCGAGGGGAAGAGAAAATTCAACTTTCAGTAAGAGAATTTCAATTAATGGAATATTTGTTGCGTCATCCGCAACAAGTGTTATCCCGCGATCAAATTGAACAGGCACTTTGGAGTTGGGGAAGTGAACCTGAAAGTAATGCTGTCACTACTTTAGTCAGAAGATTACGACAAAGGTTAGAAGCCGTCGGCGCAAAAGGTTGGTTGGAAACAGTTTACGGAATGGGTTATCGTTTGGATGTTCGAGAGTAATTAGAACAAGAGGAATGATACAAATGCACTTGGAAAAATTATTTGAGAGCTATCTTTGTCCCCAAATTCTCCTAACACCTACTACCTAACACCTAACCCCTATCGCCACCGAGAATTATGACTTTTTCAGACAGCCCTAATTCTTGACACTGCTTTTTTTCGCTCTGACATAACTCAATAAATTACCTTTAAAAAAAGCGCGATCTAATCTTTTAATCAAGCCTTTAAAATCTTTTTCTTGATATCTAATAATTACTTGTTGCACTGCTTCTACCAAATCATCTCTACCTATTTTTCTCAATGGTTCGAGCAACTCACGATAACAGTATTCTTGATAAGCATGGGTTAGATAACAAGTGTCCAGTAATAATTTTTTAGAAACATCTGTCTCTCTAAAAGTAGCTGTTTGCTCCAATAAACCTAAAGCTACCAAAGCCGTCATGGTGCAGACACACTTTTCACACTTGCCACAGTTATAGTTTCCCTCACTGTAGCTCTCTTTCTCATTACATACTCGCAGGTGCTTTAACGCTACATCCCATTCTCCGACTAATTTTGTTTTCTCTAGCCGAGACAAAGCCGCATTTTCATGACGAATTTGTAAATCTGTATTGCTATACAAAGGGTCAATTAGAGGATGAGAACCCCAAGGTTCTAAATGAGCAATATCATAAGTAGAACCAATAGAAACTGTGGTTAGTCTGGGAGCAAAAGCATGGGCAACTGCTGCCAAAAAAGAACCAAGATATTCAAATCTCCAGAAACGATAGTCTGGGTCTAAATCTCTTAAATGAGCGTTGGTGTTGGTGTTAACTTGAATTAAGTTAATCCCTGCATCTTGAGCCATCTTTGAGATAGCATTAATGACGTTGTGAAAACTGGGGTCAAATTCATCTTCTCCATTCAGCACGCCATAAACTAAGATTCCATCTTTAATGTAACGGGGATGTTCGGGAGCAAAATTAAGATGGTTATCTCGGAGCAGAGCTAAAGCATCAATACCACCAGAGAATAAACATCCTGCTCTGAAAGGCTTTTCGGGGAACATAGACTGAGAATGGAGGGGAGCTTCAATGGGAATTACGCAACGCTCGCCTCCATGCCAATTAATTAAGTAGTGCATGATGGTGGTTAAACCATCTTTTAATTCAGGGCAAATAGGTTCATCTAGGGTAATTCTCTTTTCTCCATAGCGCATGGCAGGGAGAGTGCAAGCTAACAAAAAAGTGTTGGGATTACAAAAAAGATCATCGCCATATTCTGCTGTAGTTTCATAATAGAGGTCTTCCGATGGTCTGTCTCGGTCTTCCCAAGTCATGGTCGCTGTAATTCTGACTAGATTGTCTTTTTTTTCTTTTCTAAAATTCTCAATTCTCATAGGTATTGCATTATCTTAATTATTCAATTTTCAATCCTCAATATGAAATTAGGATGAAATCATTGCCCAAGGAGGTAAAAGTAGTAAGCTACTTGAAGATA
>JBFRWE010000463.1:0-10916 GCA_051439345.1 Xenococcaceae cyanobacterium | reverse complement strand
TTATCAACAATCCAGTGTTCGCATTCTCCCGCATCATCAGTTATTTGTTTCTCTTTAGTTTCTGGCATAATCTTTGAGCATTGATAATTGTTCACTGATTAGATTTTTAGTCTATCAAATCAATTTCGAGCGAGAGAAAACCTAGTCACTTTCTAAGCAACTAGGTTTAACTATTAATCTACATGACTAGATTTTGGTCGGTTTATCCTTGATACATCTAAGCATTAGCTTCGTCAAGGTTAACTTTTACTACTTTATTTTTTTCCTCTTCAGCTTTTGGTAGAGTTAGGTTAAGGATGCCGTCTTTGTATTCTGCTGTAACGTCGGTGTTTTGAATCCGTACAGGTAGAGGAATAACTCTTTGGAATTTACCGTAACGAAATTCTGACTGAGTTTTACCGTTTACTTCCGATTTAGTTTCTGATTTTCTTTCACCTGCGATCGCTACCCGATCTACTGTTACTTGAATATCTAAATCTTGTGCTTTCATGCCAGGAACTTCTAATTTTAGATGTAAAGCATCTTCTGTTTCGGTAAGTTCCGCAGCAGGAACTTTGGAGAAATTACCAAAATCTCCCCAATTATCGTGAGTTAAAGCATCATCAAATAAACGATTTAGTTGACGTTGTAAAGAGTTCATTTCTTGCCAAGGATTGTATCTTACTAAAGCCATAATATCTATCTCCTTTGATTAATAGTTTTTAGATTATTGGCTCGAAACTTTTATTTTTTTCGTTTCGTTATTTTTATCTTAATAAGATTGGTAAAAAGGTTATAGTGTGGCTTGCATCACAATTACAGTGAGGTTTTCTGCCCGAACAAAAGTTTTTTCGGTAAACCGATCTATAGGGGTTCTCGAATCGCTTTTATGCCCTTTATCTCGATCAATTTTACTAAAGAGAAAGAAGCAGGTTATCAAAGGGTTTTCAAGCCGATCGATAATTACGTTATTAAAACAATTGATGCACAAGTAATGACTGAGATTTTTTGCTAGCTGTTATTGAATTTGACTTAATAGGCGGTGTAACGGTGACTAGCGATCGCCGAATCCCAATCACAACAGTCGAGAATTTTTGGGTTGATTCTGATTCATAACGGACATTAGATATCATAAATTAAGAACAATCAAATGCAGAAAGTTGACAAATTACTTACGGTTCGCCTAAATCCTAACTTTTACGGGTCATTTCAAATAAATTTTGGGCTTGAGAAGTAAGGAATCCTTCAAACAATTGAGTCGGCTCATTTCCAACCGCGATCGCATTTCTTTGGGCAATTTCGTAATAGGCATAAGTCCAAGGAATTTGTCTTAATTCCCCACTGTTATCGTCTTCTATTGTTACCATCTCTGTAACGGCTTGAGTGGCTGTTTGACGCAAACCAGTAGCTACACTGCCTTCAATCCGCTCTTTCAGGGGAATACCTTGGGCTGCTAAACCACGGGCAGTAGTTTCAATATCTGGATAAAGGGAAGTGTGCTGACGATTTACATAACCTGTGAAGTGATTGACTGCGTAACCGTGTAGTAGTACCCAAGCACCATACTGACTAACAGCATTAACGCTTTCTACTACAGATAGTTTAGGAGGTTGCCAAGGACGAATAAAAAGTTCTTGTAGTTGAGTGAGAATATTTTCTTTCTCTAAAGTATTAGATGCTGTTTCTAGCTGTTGAAGGAAAGCTGATAAGTTAAACAAGTTTCCTGAAATAACTGCTTGTTCGATTTGTTGGGCGATCGCAGTAGGTAAAGCATCGACAATCAACTCACTAATAAATAGTTTAGGCAAATCAAAACGATCTTGTTCGGGATGACGATAATGATGGGCGTAAAGATACTTACCCAGAAAAGTATATTCTCCCGCTAGTTCATAGCCTAAAGCTTTAATTACATCGGCAACATAGGGAATACCTAGATTTATTTTCCTCTCAGGGCGATCGATAGTTAAACGCAAAGAACGAAAAGCAATATGATCGTTAGCAATTGTTCCTCCTGCCTCTTCAATCATCTGCTGATAAATACGAGCATATTCAACCCGCTTACTATAATCTTGCCAAAGATGCTGCCATAGCTGACTAATAATCTGAATTTTATTCATAGTTAATTAGAGTTCGGAATTTGGAATTCGGAATTAATTACTCATTACAAAAATAACGCAGTTGAAAGCCCATCGCCTTTAGGCATGGGATGAAAACTAATAGCGGTTTTAACCGCAGTCAGTCTTTTCCTTGAGCTTCAATATACTTCTGAATGGTGCTACTAGAGACATGACGGCACGTAGATACAAAATAGCTACGAGTCCACATACTAGGCATTCGTTTGAGATGGGGAAATTCTTTTCTCAACACATAAGATGAATACCCTTTGATTCTGTGCATAATTTGTTTTGGAGCTAAGTCTGGCAGACAGTTGAGAAAAAGATGTACATGATCGGGTTCAATAGCAAGGCTGACGACTCGACAATTTAGCTCTGATACCTTTTCATAGATTAGCTCAGTTAGTCGCTTCTTGACATCTTTAACTAGTACTTTTCGTCTTCGTCTGGGAATCCAGATAAAGTGATAGTTAATCAGAGAAACAGTCGTATTTGTATGTCGATATGATTGATTCATAGACATCATTGTACTATAATAATGTCTATGCAAGTGACTCGAACCCTGAAGCTCAAATTCCAGAATCTAAATGCCGTCAAAGCACAAATGTTGGCTGAGACGACAACTGCTTATACTGAACTTGCCAACGAGCTTTTAAAACTACCAATCAAGGAGAGAAAAAAGCTAACTACAGCACAAGTTATCACTCCCTTGAAATCGGCTTTAGCTAATCAAGTCATTAGACAAGTTAAAGGAAAAGCAGGGAAAAAAACTAAGGAGTTTAAGTTACTACCACCAGAGGTTAACTACCAAAACTGGAGGTTATTTAAGCAGGGAAAAACCTATTCTATATCTTTTCCCACTATTCAAGGAGTCAAGCGAGTTCCCATCGAGATTAAATCTAATCATTGGCAATTATTATTGGATAGATTGCTAGATAGAGATGCAACTATCTCAAAAGGAACACTCAAGCTCTATCAGAAGAAGGGAAAATGGTATGCACTAGTATCTTTAACTGAGGAAGTTCCAGAGGTTAAAGCTACCAATAGAGTGGGTGTAGATAGAGGTCAAAATCAAATTGCTACAGCCGTTCCCCAGCAGGGATTTGGTTTATTATTCTCTGGCCAAGAAGTTAAACACCGCCGTCGCCAATTCCAGAAGCGTAGGCAGCAACTGCAAAAAGCTAAAAAGTATCGAGCAGTAAAAAAACTGGAGCAAAAAGAAAGTAGGTGGATCAGAGCAGTTAACCATACGATTTCTCGTCGGATTGTTGATTTTGCTGACTGGTTAAATGCTGACTTGGTACTAGAAGACTTGAGTGGTTGCCGTCAAACCATGAAGCAGCGCCAAAAATCTCGTGCTGACAATGGCGAATCGCGTCATGCTTGGGCATATTTTGACCTTCAGTTAAAACTGGAGTATAAACAAGCGATGAACGGTAGGCAAGTACTAACCAGACCACCGCACTATACTTCCAAAACGTCATCGGTTAACGGAGTAATCGGAAAACGGAATGGGCATTGGTTTAAGTGTACTTCTGGAGCAATTTTAAATGCAGATTATAATGCGGGACGAAATCTCGCTATCTGGGATTATCGCTCATGTCCTGTCGCTCTTAAAAAAGCCATAGATGTAATACCTCTGGTCGAGCTTCAGGATGAGGTCTTTGGCAGTCCTCTAAACTCCATGAATATCGTGAACGGGAGAGTAGAACAACTGTGTCTATTTGATTGCACCGAATACGAGACTAGACGGGAGAATCCCTTGCCTTTCTTGCAGCCCGTTCAGGGCTGAGGCATGGGAGTGTCAATCATTACCTCATCCAAAATCTCCAAGGCTACTTGAATTTGTTCTTGACTAATTACTAAGGGAGGACAAAAGCGAATTGCTGCTTTTCCGCAACCGAGTAATAATAAACCCTGATGAAAAGCTTGATCGACAATCTGATTTCTTAATTCAGGATTGAGATTACCCTCAGTATCTAAAAGATCGATCGCTACCATCAATCCTTTCCCTCTAGCCAAAGAAACTTGTTTGAATTTTTGGGCTAGTTTATTTAAACCTGATTGTAACTCTTCTCCTCGCTGATAGGCATTATCCATTAATTCTGCTTCTAGCAATGACAAGGTGACATTAGCAGCAGCACAAGCCACAGGATTCCCCCCAAAAGTTGTAGCATGAGAACCAGGTTGCCAAGTCATAATTTCTGGACGAGATAGAATTGCCCCCAAAGGTAAACCACTAGCAATACCCTTAGCCAGAGTAATAATATCTGGCATTATTTCCCAGTGTTCGATGGCAAATAGTTTACCTGTTCTGCCCATCCCTGACTGAACTTCATCTACTATCATCAAAATACCGTGGCGATCGCAAATTTCTCTAATCCTAGCTAAAAATCCATCCTCTGGTACTAGATATCCCCCTTCTCCTTGGATAGCTTCCACAACTATGGCAGCTATTTCTTGGGGTGGTAATACCGTGGCAAATAGTTGTTTTTCCAAATAATCCAAACTAGCATGAGTACCGTAGGGAATATGACTTACTCCAGGTAGAAGAGAACCAAAGCCCTCACGCTGTACTTTCTTAGAAGCAGTTAAAGACATTGCCCCATAAGTGCGCCCATGAAATCCTCCCAAAAAAGCCAGAACTCGATCGCGCTTAGTATAGTAACGAGCTAATTTAATTGCTCCTTCATTAGATTCTGCTCCAGAATTAGTAAAGAAAACACGAGCGCGAACACCATTAGTGGGTGGAAAAGGAGCGCGGGCTGCTAAACTTTCCGCTAATACTACCATCGGCTCGTAGTAAAAATCTGTCCCTGACATATGCAACAAATTAGCTGCTTGCTGCTGAATCGCTTCTACTACTTGAGGATGAGAGTGTCCTGTGGCTGTCACCGCAATACCTGCAGTCATGTCCAAAAAAACATTACCATCTACATCTTCCACCATGCAGCCTTCCCCTTTAGCAACTACTAGAGGATAACCACGAGTATAGGAAGGAGAAGTAACTGCTATATCTCTGGCAATTAATTCTTGAGCGCGTTTTCCTGGCAAAGAAGTACGCAATCGAGGTAATGTTGGCAAACTACTGTTTAAAGTGCTATGCATTTAAAGCCACCAAAGAGAAGAATTAATAAGCAAATTGGTATTGCTAAATTTAGATATGATACGCAGTCTGAATAGTAATTTTTAATACCCTTTATAATTTATATTATATATAAATATTTATGCTAAACCCAAAAAACATTCATTTTCCTTTATGATGTAAATATATCCAAAGAAAATGTTAGTACAAAAAGAGAACTAAGGGAGATAAACCTTTGATTCAAACAACTCTGCATCAGCTAAAAGTATTTGAAACAGTAGCCCGCCACGCCAGTTTCACTCGTGCTGCTGAAGAGTTATTCATTACTCAACCTACAGTATCGAGTCAAGTCAAGCAATTAACTAAATCTATAGGTTTACCTCTATTTGAACAAATTGGTAAAAGCCTATATTTAACTGATGCGGGTAAAGAGTTATTGGCAACTTGTCACGATGTTTTTGAGCGATTAGATAACTTTGAAATGAAAATAGCCGATCTAAAAGGCACAAAACAGGGGCAATTGAGGTTAGCAGTCATTACAACTGCAAAATACTTTGTTCCTCGCCTCTTAGGCTCTTTTTGTCAGCATTATCCTGGTGTCGATGTAGCATTACAAGTAACCAATCATCAAGAGATCCAAAGAAGGATGTTAGAGAATGAAGATGATTTATACATAGTAAGCAATCCACCACAAGAAATAGACTTGCGTAGTGAACCATTTTTAGATAATCCTTTAGTAGTAGTAGCTAATAAAAAACATCCCCTGGTTGGTCAAAAAAATATTCCTCTGCAACAACTAAACAATATACAGTTTATTATGCGAGAAAAGGGGTCGGGTACAAGAACAGCAGTACTAGATTTATTGTCTAAAAATAAAATTTCCGTCAAAGTAAAATTGGAGCTTGGTAGTAATGAAGCTATCAAACAAGCGATCGCTGGAGGATTGGGTATATCCGTCTTGTCAGAACACTGTCTGATCTCGGAGGGCATAACTGGAGAATTAACTATTCTCGATGTAGAACATTTCCCGATTAAGCGTCGTTGGTACGTATCTCATTTAGCAGGCAAGCAGTTATCTGTCATTGCCCAAACCTTCTTAGATTATCTCTTATCCGAAAGTAAAAATATTCCTTTACCCTCGTACCGAGTTGCAGCTAAAGTTTAAAGCATCTTTTGCTCTAATAGCTGGATGGAATTAAATATAAATTAATTTCGCCTGGTAAGCTAATACGTATTTAATGAGGATTATTGACAATTTGCTCGGGAAACGTCAACTTTGCTCCTCTGCTCCAGAGCACAACTTCACCAGGCAAGTTAAATGAAGATAAGCTTAAGCTAATCCACATTTAACTTGCATATCTATTAGTTAGGAAACAAATCTTCAAACTCTCTACCCATCTCCCCGTCAGTCTCAACCGACAACTCGCGCGTTCCTTAGCCGAGGAAACCTCGGCAGGTTCGCTCGTCAAATTTGATGTTGACCAGCTTAACTTACCTCCTCCCTAAACAATTTAGTCACGGCTCTGAACGAGCCATTTCTAAATTAAGCGAGAGTCTCCACGCTGAAGAAAAGATGAAACTGGGCGTATAAGCTTTCGAGGAAACCTCAAAATAAGCCCATCTTCTTAAACCCAACTTGCTTATAGAGAAAATAGAAATAGTTTGTGGTTAGAAAGGAGGTAGGGTTATGGGGATAATCTATTTATACAGTTCTGTAGACAGTTGTAAAGCAAGGATTCCAGGTAATAATGCCAATATCAAAGCCATAATAACTTGAGTATCGGTTAAAGGCATAATCAAAAACTCCTAATCAAAAAGATATTCATTAATTAATTTGCTCTATAATTGACCCTTTACCAAACAAATCTTTACAAGATGCAACATAATTGATCAATGGGAGCAGAAAAAACAGGATGTTTATCCTGTTAATATCTTATCTCTGTTGCCATATTATTTGTTAGTCAAAGCTATTAATGCTAGAAAATATTATTGATTTTCCTCTCGATTCAGGTATTGAAGCTTTTTTCTTATTGCTAATCCTGATTTCCTTAGAAGCGTTGCTGTCGGCAGATAACGCGATCGCTCTGGCTGCCATTTCTCAAAGCCTTAAAGACAGTAAATTACAACGACAAGCTTTGAATATAGGCTTAGTATTTGCTTATATTTTGAGAATGGCGTTAATCTTAACAGCTACCTGGGTAATTAAATTTTGGCAATTTGAACTATTAGGTGCTGTTTATCTGTTGTGGCTAGTCTTTAATTACTTTACATCTCAAGAAGACGAATCTGACTCCCACCATACTTTGGGTTACTCTTCTTTATGGCAAGTCATTCCCTTAATTGCGGTTACAGATTTAGCTTTTTCTCTTGATAGTGTAACTACAGCGATTGCGATCGCTGATGAAATTTGGTTAATTCTTTTGGGTGGAACGATCGGTGTTATTACCCTGAGATTTATGGCAGGATTATTTATTCGTTGGCTAGAAGAATACACTTATCTAGAAGATGCGGGATTTATTACAGTTGGCTTGGTAGGCTTACGTTTACTGATTAGAGTCATTAATGAAGACTTCGTACCACCAGAATGGTTGATGATTTCCATCATATTTATGTTATTCCTTTGGGGTTTTTCTAAGCGCAATGAACCTGAAGAGGATGAATTAATACAAGATGAAAGTTTACCCGATTTAGTCAAATCTTCTCCGGAAGAAAAAAAATGATTTTAGTTATGGCAATCCTATTTGATTTGTGAGAGTTCTTGTAGCTATAGCGTTTCTCAGTTGAATGAGGGACATTTTCCTTCTGCTTATCACGCCTTAAAACGAACAACTTTGTACCCCACCGACTTGAGAAACGCTATATCATTCTTTCTTGTATTTCATATTAGTTATTAAAATTTTAACAGTTAGCAAATCTCTAAATCCCAGGTAGAATTAAACTGTACTCTTCCTTCTTCTACCAATTCCCAAGCAGCTTCTTTTATATAACGAGAAGACAAGTTTTTTTCTTGGTTTAGTTTTGTTTCTAACTCTTGAAGACTCATAGCTGCTTGACTCTCTCTTAGTTGATTAAGCAGCAGATGCTTCATTTGTTCTGTTTGTTCAAGGGAGGAAGTAACCATGGTAATTAGGGAATAACTTTTATCTAGTCTTCAAGTGGTAAATAGTTATACGCTACATATAGAGCATGATTAATAGATTTTACTAGTATTTACTCTATTGATAGTGCAGTCTTTATTATGTCTTATATTTGAGAAATTTGTTAAAAAGTTTAACTTTAATGTTGGGCTAAGTCCCACCCTATAAACAAGGCGGATATATCGAGGCAAAGCCGAGTACCGCCAAAGTTTTAGGGTTGGGACAGGGCGGCGTATAAACATTTGAGGTTTCCTCAAATAACAATCCTATTTATGATTAGATTTATATTCATTTAAGTAAAGGATTAATCAATTTTGCGTTTATCTATTTACTACTATTCCCTGTCTAAATTGCTCAGATTAATGAGACAAAGCTTGCGGTGTCGGAGACATCTGCTCGCTCTAGCTCTAGTTACTGCTCTCGTTATTACTGGTTGTAATCCAGCAAGTTTAAAAGCGGATGCTAACCAAGTTTCTCAATTAGTACTAGCTATTGTAGAAGGGCCTAAAACTTTTAATCCTGTAATTTCTCAAGATGCTACTAGCAGTGGTGTTGGGGGGATGATTTTTTCGGGACTAACGGAGCAAGACCCGTTCACAGCAGAAATCAAGCCAGCTTTAGCTAAATCTTGGACTATTTCTGAGGATAAATTACGGATAGTATTTACTTTAAAAGAGGGCTTAAAATGGTCAGATGGTCATCCCCTAACGGCTGATGATGTAGATTTTACTTACAATCAACTTTATTTTAATGAAGCTATTCCCAGTGGGATGAGGGATGTTTTACGTATTGGTCAGAGTAGAGCTTTACCTAATGTACGCAAACTCAATGACTTGCAAATAGAATTTACTTTACCTGAACCTTTTGCCCCATTTTTAGGCACTAGTGGAGCCAATATTTTACCTGCGCATATTTTAAGAGAGACAGTAGAAAAAAAGGATAAAGATGGAAATTTGCTTTTTCTTTCTACTTGGTCAGTAGATACCCCACCAGACAAAATTGTTGCTAGCAATGCTTATAAGCTTAAAAGTTATACGACTGATGAGCGGGTAATCTTTGAGCGCAATCCCTATTACTGGAAAAAAGATGCAGAAAACCCCTTGCCCTATATTGACAGAGTAGTATGGGAAATAGTTGAATCTACTGACACTTTTTTACTGCAATTTCGCTCCGGTGGTTTAGATTATGTTGAGGTTTATCCTGAATATTTTTCTCTCTTAAAAAGAGAAGAAGAGCGGGGTAACTTTACTATTTATAATGGTGGTCCCGACTATAGTAGTGTTTATATTACTTTTAATCTTAATACAGGCTCAAGAGATGGCAAGCCTTTAGTCGATCCCATTAAATCTCGTTGGTTTAATAATCTGAAATTTAGACAAGCCATTGCTTATGGGATCGATCGACAAAGAATGGCTAATAATATTTATCGAGGTTTAGGACAACCACAAAACTCTTTTGTTGCTAAACAGTCTCCTTTTTATTATGAAGGTTTAAGAGGCTATGATTATGACCCAGAAAAAGCAAAACAGTTATTAAAAGAAGCTGGATTTAAATACAATAACAGACAACAATTACTTGACGATCAAGGAAATCGCGTCAGCTTCAGTTTAAGCACCAATTCTGGTAACAAAGGTAGGGAAGCAATGGGTTCACAAATTGTTAATGACTTGGCTAAAATCGGCATTAAAGTTGATTTTAGTCCTCTCGCTTTTAATGTTTTAACAGATAGACTCAGCAACTCTCTTGAATGGGAATGTATTTTACTTGGTTTTACTGGAGGAAATGAACCCAATAGTGGAGCTAATATCTGGAATCCTGATGGTAGCTTACATATGTTTAATCAAAAACCAAAGCCTGGTCAAAAACCCCTTCAAGGAAGAAAAGTAGACCCTTGGGAAGAAGAGATTGGTCAGCTATTTATTAAAGGAGCCAGGGAATTAGACATAGAAAAACGTAAAGCTATTTATGCAGAAGCTCAAGCTTTAGTTGAAGAAAAAGTACCTTTTATTTATTTGGCTAATCGTTTGTATTTTGGGGCAGTACGGAATAATATTCAAACGATAGAATTCTCTCCTTTAGGAGGAGCTTTTTGGAATTTGGAAGAGTTGAAAATCATCGAGTAATTTTGTTGATAGTTAACTATAATCAAGAAAAAAATACTGATAAAAACCATGTTAGATTTTCTTAATCCTATTTTGAATCGTCACCCAGAAAAGATTAAAGCTAATGTAGAAATTTACACTTGGCAGACTTGTCCTTACTGTATTCGGGCTAAATTACTGCTGTGGTGGAAAGGGGTTAATTTTACTGAATATAAAATAGATGGAAATAAAGAAGCTAGAGCAAAAATGGCAGAGCGTGCTAATGGAAGAAAGAGCGTACCGCAAATTTTCATCAACAATCAACATATTGGTGGCTGCGATGATATTCATGCATTAGATGCTAAAGGAGAATTAGACTCTTTATTATTTCAAGCATCCATAGCAACTGAACTATAGTTTAGGACAATATACTTGGTGTAGGGGTGGTTGGGGTTACACCCCGACAGGGTTTATACTCAATCACAGATATGGAGACTGAGAAAAAAAATCTATATATAAT
>JBFRWE010000462.1:0-12112 GCA_051439345.1 Xenococcaceae cyanobacterium | reverse complement strand
GACTAGCGTTCATCTAAAGGTGTCATGACTCAACCAAGGTAGATTCTATTTAGAGAATCTGACTCTGCAACCTATGACTAGATACATTCCGAGATCTAACTAAGTTTGTATAGGTTTTTCATAGGTGTTTAATCAAACAGCAAATTTAAACAACATCAGAGAATAGGGAGGCATTGTTAGAGATGGAGAATTTAAGACCGCTACAGCGTCAGCAATATCACTAATGCCATTCTCACTAAGAGAAACTGCTGCTACTTTTTGGGTAGAAACCGTGCTGGGTGTCATCTGCAAGTTTACCCGAACAGTTTCCGAAGACTTGTTAATCAGTAAGAGCGATCGCTTTCCTGGTTCTTGGTTAACTGCTAGAGATTCTACTTGAGCATGATCGCTGCCTGTATCGACTACTGTACCAGTTAAGTATCTATTGCCCCAAGCAAATACAGTTGATGCTGGTCTCAAATTATTGCGTGGATCGATCATGCCATAAATTCCATCCTTAAGATGCCAAGAAGTAGCCATCTCAATACCTGATTCCGCCAGATGCTTAAGTACGGAGGCAAACCAGACTGCCCCAATCTGAGTATTTTGACGCTTTTCTCCCGATTTCCAAGAGTAGTTGATATTGTATTCACTCAGAAATAAAGGTATTTTTCGTTCGGGGATATATTTAGATGCGACAGAACGGAACTTACGTACTTGTTGATTATAGTTATAAGTACGGGACATAAGCTCATCTGTAGACATTTCAGGATTTCCAGTGGCATAGCGATGCCAAGAAATAAAATCCACATTGGCACCACAGTTTTGTAAAAACTGAGCCAATACTTGCTCATTGTCCCAAGTAAGAGCAGGACCACCTACTTTAATATTAGGGTCTTGAGCTTTCATGGCTTCTGCTGCTTGATTGTATATTTGCCAAAGATCGTTTAGTTTACCTGCTTTTTCGTAACGTTTTTCTAGTTCATTGATCGGTTCCCAGTACACAATTTGCCTTTGCTGTTTTTGGTTGAGAATATTAACTAGTTCGGCACAAAAAGTAGCATAATTGTCATATTCAGAGGGAGATAGCAAATCTTCTCCTTCTGTTGCCATCCACTCTGGCCAACGGGGAATATTTTGCACAAGAGTAGGATTGTAGGAATAAGAGGCATCATAGCAGGCTTTAATGGTGGCTTCGTCCCAACTTTTACTAGCCAAATCTGTCCAGCGATCGCTAAGTTGAGAATGATGAATACGGATCAAAGGGATATTGAGGTCTACTAACAACTTCTGAAAGACAGGGTCTTGGGCTTTTTCCAAGATAGTAATTTCATAGTCATTAGAGCCAAAGACAAAAGGGGTGCTTTCGGCAACGGCAGTATTCCAGTCCACCTCGATCTGAGCTGCAAAAGATTTTGGCGTAGAAGCTAAGGATGTTGGTAGATTTAGATGGTTAACAGCTAAGTTTTGATTACCCCAGCTATCAGACTTATAGAGCTGGTGAGTAAGAAAAGCCAAAGTTGCACCCAATCCTGATAATTTTATAAGGTCTCTGCGTTTCATGGTTAGAAATTTCCAATTTTTGAGCTTGCTTCTGTGAGAAAACTCCCGCGCTAAAGCGGGTAATTCATCAGTTGTGTATTAATTTCTTGGCTTCAAACTGGGGGTTTGAACTGTTGTGTCCTTGGCAACCTCAAGATAACCACTCGTCGAATAGGAGCGAGAATTAGTTTCTACACCATTGACTACTAACCCCAAAATTTTGGCATTATGTTGATTTAATTGATCGAAACTATTGTAGACAGAGTTGCGTTCGCTGATATTGGGGCGGACTACATACAACACATTAGAGATAGTAGTTGCCATTAAAGCTGTTTCACTAGCAAGACTGACTGGAGCACTATCGATAATAACGTAATCATAGTCATCGTCCAATTCTAAAATTTCTAAATGTTGCTCAAATTTTCCTTGTTTAACTAATGCAGCATGGTTGCTTTGTGTAGGCCAAGTATCTCTAGTTTGCAGATAGAGATTAGATGTGACTTGTACTGGTTTTCCTGGTTCTGCCTCTAAAGCTACGTAGGGTAAGCTATTAGTCAATTCTGCTTTGTGGAAATCTCCATCAACCATTAAAACTCGGAATCCTAAATCTGCTAATGCTTTGGCTAATCCTAGGGTAACAGTAGTTTTTCCTTCTCCTGGTATAGCACTAGTAACTAGCAAACGCCGATTTTCTAAAGGTTGTAGACTAATTGCTGAAGCTATTCTTTGAAAATCTAGTTCTATGCGAGGATTCGATTGTGAGATTAGATTGAACCAGAATTGATGATTTTTCAGAGAACGTCCAAAGTAAGCGAAATCATGAATATAGCCCATAACTGATACACCATAAGATTGTAAATCTTTGACGTTTAATAGCGGATCGCGCTTTTCGCGGAAGATTAACAAGGCTACGCTACCGACTAATGCAGCTAAAAAAGCATTGACTTGAATTAGCATGATATCTGGCTCAACTGGATAAGGATCGACCAGAGGTGGTTCTAGTACTTGTACATGAGCATAAGCATTAAAAGCGTCAATCTTAACTCGTTGCAATTTAGCAATCAAACCTTGGTAAACCCCTTCTGCCACATCTTTTTCTTTTTGTAGCTTTTGTAAACTAGTCTTGCTGATCGGCATGTTTTCAAGCTCGACTTGTAGTTGCCGAATTTTATTGTCTAATTTTTCGGCTTCTTCAGTCTGGGCTTGAGCTTCAGTTTCTGCTAAGATTAGTTCTTGAATCAAGTCAGTTCTACCTGCATTATTAGCTATGGTAGTGTCTATTGTGGCTGTGCCTGATGCTTGTCGGACATAACGCTGAAGTCGAGCTTGTAAATCTCTTTGTTGCGATCGCAAATCTTGAACTTGAGGATCTGCCTCTGTGCGGGTTGCTGTTAGTCTACTTAACTCTATGTCTACTTCTGTAAGCTTTGCTTTGAGGGATTGATACTCTTGATTTTCACTTAAACCGACGGAAGATATAGCTTGAGAGGGAGTAAGACCAAGACGTTCCGATAAAGCCATCGCTTTGATCTCGTTTGCTTGAGCTTTTACTTGCGCTTCGTACTTAGCAGCAGATAAACGATTAATTAATTGAATGGTTCCTTTTGTTTGCTCTTCAGAGTCAACTAAGCCTGAAGACCGCTCAAATTGTGCTAATTCTGCTTGCACCCGATCTAATTTTTCTTTAGCTTGTTCTAATTCTTTTTGGCTAAATGCGATCCGAGTTTCCGAGTCTTCTTTACGCAGTTGGTTTAACCTTTCCTGATAGTTTTCTATCCACTTTTCTGCTCGCTCTAGAGCTAAGTCTGGACTAGAGCCATAAACAGTCAAATTAATGGTTGTCGAGTCTTCAGCAATCTCTACTTCAAATAAACTTTTATAGTATTTAAGGCGAGGAAAGTCTTCGTGTTCCACATCAGCATATAACAGTTTTTGCATGATTATATTACTAGTCAGAATAGACTGCTGGGCTATGAGTGGATTAACCCCGGAAGAAAAATTAGTCTCGCCACTATTGAGAGAACCAAGAGTTCCTAAATTAGCATTAAGAGTGCCTTTTGTTTCTGGCATAATCAATTGCGCATTAGCACTCCAAACTTTGTCAGAAAATTTAATTTTGAAGATGCCAACACTAATGACGAATAAGTTAAAAGCGAGTAAAATTTTCCAGTGTCTAGTCAGAATGGAAGTTATTCTTTTCATTGAGTTAATCTCCTGTAATTTGCTTTTTTTTGAGATAAATTTGCTGATTTTGAACCTAAATTTTTGATTGTTGAAAATACAAGCTTCTGCATTAATACAGAGTAATTATTTTTTTTTAATTACTAAGTAATTTTACTGAAAGCTTGAGATAATTGTCGTAAAAATATGAAGTAATTTATCCGTGAATTTATGGTATTATTACCCGAATAAGCAGTTAATTATTTAATTAACTGCTTGTTCTATTCCTGTGTCTTGGTTGTAGTTATCCGTTGATTTATCTTTTGGCGGTAAAGATTTAACTATCTGTTGCGGATTGCCAATTACGACCACATTAGGTGGTACAGATTTACGGACAACACTGCCTAATCCGATAGCGCTATTTTCTCCCACCCGCACTCCTTTCATAATCGTCGCCTTTGCCCCAATCCAGACATTAGGCTCAATTACGATCGGCGCAGTAACTCTTGGACCTGGAGGAGCATGACGCAGATCGGGTTCCAAGTTATGGTAGTCTGTGTCAAGTAGATAACAGTCAGAAATTAGGCAATCATCCCCAATAGAAACCGAGCTTTGACAGCCGATTAAGCAGCCGTTGAGAGATACATTTTTACCGACTGTTACCTCTCCAGAGCCAAAAATTTTTAATTTTTTTCTGATGCGAGTGTCAGAATCGATTTTGACTTTAACCTTACCGTCAATCTTTAATGGGCCTTTCAGTTTAACTCCCTTAGCTAAGGTTAAATTAGGGTATCTTAATTGATACCAGTGCCTTTTAGCTTCCCAATAGATATCCACCAGAATATTCGAGACTACTTTATCTGTTTGTGGGGATGATTGAGATGAACCTTTTGTTGCAGTAAGCATATCTTTACTCCTCGTTTGTAACACCTTAAGTTATATAAATAATAGGAGAAATTATTCTCCTCTTTTGCTACCCTTTTTTCGATAGCTGTTCCCATCGAGAGATAGAAGAGTAGTCTTCGTCCTGGATTTCTGCCAAAATTGCCCCTAACCACAGAAAGAAAAACCAGATATAAATAGCGATCCAAGATAGAGGCAACCCTTGCATAAATACATACAAAGCTAGCAGAGTAGCAAATGCTTTTTTACAAAGGGAATTGCCTTCAACTGCTGGTTGCCAAAAATCCCCTAAAGTAAAGCCAAGGGCAGCAATAAAAAATATAAACCCGATAATTCCGTGTAAATACAAGACGGCAGAATAAGTAGAAAAAGAACCAAGAGTAATTTCATAGGTATACCATTTAGCCGTTCCTTGAGGGATTCCCCATCCTAACCAAGGAGATTCTTGCCATGCTTCCATTGTTTTGCGGATGACAAACTCCCGATCTTTTGATGATGCAGGACGAGCACTGTGAAAAATTTCTAGGGGTTTATTCAGGAAAGCAGTTAAGGTGATACCCCATAAACTTGACAATAGAGCCGTTAAGGAAAATAACCATAGAGAAGCTTGGCGAGCAAAGAAACTACGGAAACTAACATTAACTAAAATTGCTAGAAATAAGCAAACTAATGCCAAGCGACTATGGCTAATAAGCAAAGAACCTAAACTGCCAGCTAAAGCAAATTGACGCAAACGGGGATGGGATTCACCTAAACAAATAAACAAACAGAGAAGACCACAAATCCCAGGAATAGGAGGATCTGGCGTATAAAGCATAGATCTGGGTAGGGGAATGCCAAAAAATGGTTCCCAAAAAGCATTTAGCCATACTATTAAACTTTTGTTACCTGGAATTAATTCGGCTATGGGCGGGAAAAAGGGCTCTAGGGTAATTCCGCCGAAAATCATGATTAGCTGGAGGGCGATCGCGATTAAATAGCCTACTGCCATCCAAGCAACTGCTCTGGTAATTACCTGTACTCTCAGTTGACTGCCTAGGGGTATAACTAGACAAGCAAAGATTAGAAAGTAGCCTTTGAAAAAGGTAACTAAAGTAGCAGCTACTTTAGTCAATTCAAAGTCAAAATTGCTCAGACCAATCATTGCTGTCCAGAGCATAACTATAGACATTGCTAGCCATGCCCAAGCAGATTTTGGTACTGAAGTTCTAACTAATTTATCAAGATCGAAGGAAATCACTAGTAAACCGATTACTACTGCTGGATAGAACAGAGTTTGTATCCCTAGCAGCCACCAAACAGGTGTCAGCACGATCGACCAGTAGACAATCTTTTCGACAAAAGATAAATCAGTAAGTTTAAAGGATTCTGGTTGATTTCGATCATTTAGTATTAGAGGTAGCATTTCATAACTGTATTAACTTCTCAATATTGGCAATCTATACACTTCTAAGACTCTGAGTTTTTTGACCCCATAACCCTCGTAAGGAGCGTCTAGTGTCTCTAGGGATTAACCACATTCCTAGATATAAGAAGAAATCGATCGCCTTGGGCTTGCCATGCTCGATCGATTCTCTCAGAAGAGGTAAAAATTCTGGCCATTCTCTTTGATAAGCTGCTTGAGGAGCAACTTGGAGCATAAGAAAAGCAGAATAGGCTCTCGGTGTGACCAGATGACTATTTTCCCGAATCCACTCTAGAGAAGTTTGCCAATTACTAGTGCTGCTGGTACTGGGACGCTGTTCCCATCGATACCAGATAACCAGGGCTTCAGGGACAAACTCAATACCTACGTCTGTCATGCTATTTACTCGTAACATCCAGTCCCAATCCTGATGTTTGGGTAATCCTGCTTGCCAAGGGACTTTTTGTAGTAGCTCTGTTTTGGTAAAAATTGTCGAGGTTTGAATTAAGCCTTCTCCAAAAGAAAAGCTATTTCGAGCTAAAAGATACTCACTTAGATGTTCTTCTGGATGGGGAAATCTCCTGGGATATTTAAACTCGCCTTTGGGGGTACGAGCAATAAGACAACAGCTAATAATTGGGAATGAATACTGAGAAGCTCTGGCTGCTGCTAATTGCAGTTCTAATTTCTGGGGCAACCATTCATCATCATCGTCCAGAAAAGCAATCCATTCTCCTCGGCTTTGAGCAACTCCAGCATTACGCGCTCCCGCACCACCTCTACTAGTTGGTAGTTGGACAAGTTGCAAACGAGAATCTTTGATTTTAGCTAGTTCCATACCAGTTGACTCATCTAAGCCATCTATAACCACGATCGCTTCAAGGTCTTGCAGAGTTTGTTGTAAGACGCTTTGAACCGCCCTGGTAACTAGTAGTGGTCTATTGAGAGTTGGGATGACAACGCTGATTAAAGGTTTCAATTTTATTTCCTCCTGACTACTTGAACCATAATTTTTTTAGGCAATTAGGCGATCGTAGATGGTTTCTAGAGCCTGAGTTTGAGTCTTGAGGTTAAAATTAGTATTAACTCTTTCTTGCCCTTGCTGGCTCAATTTATGCCAAAAAATATTGTCTTTTAGTATAGAGATCATCTTTTCAGCCATAGTCTTCCAGTCCTTCTCTTTTGCTAGTAAACCTGTTTCACCTTCAAGCACTAGTTCGGGAATACCTGCATGAATAGAACCGACAACGGGTAAACCCATCGCTTGAGCTTCTAGCACCACCATCGGTGCGCCTTCGGTGTCCCCTGTAGCAGCAGTGACACTTGGCACCGCCAGCAACTGTGATTGATTCATCCAAGTTTTAACTATTTCTGGAGGTTGCGCGCCCAAAAAACGATAACTGTGAAGTAACTGCTCAGCTAATTGTTCTAACTTTTCTCGCCAAATACCATCACCGATGATTACTAGTTTTACTTCTGGCATGAAGGACTGAACTTGAGCCATAGCACGAATGAGATATTCACAACCTTTCTTTTCTACTAACCTGCCCACAAATAGTACTACTGGCTGACGATTTATGGTTGGGTCTGGGGTAAATTTGTCTGTATCGATGCCGATGTAATGAACTATAATCTTTTCTTCTGGACAACCTTTAGCAATTAATTGAGAACGGATGAAATGCGATACCGCAATCAAGGATTTTGCCTCTTTAAACAAAATTTGACGACCTCTATTATAAGTCTCATAGTTCCAACCTGATACATACTTACTGCAATCGTTAGAGGTTATGTCATAACCATGAAAAGTTACTAGCAGAGGTAAATGGGTTTTTCTTGCTAGAGGCAAAGCTAAAACTCCATCAATCCCAAAATGGGCATGGATCAATTTTGCTTTAATGTTCTTAATTGTCTTGAGCCAGCTTGGCCAGATATATCCAGTTCTGGTGAACAATTGCCGATAAATTCGTGATTTGCCCTCAAAGGGGATAACTACTGGAACTTTACCTAATTTTTGAGTATCGATCGCCTTTGTCCCTACGTAGTAAGGCTTATAGCTTGACAAGGAATTAATTTGGGCAGGAATGAAAGTTTCCGAGTAATGTAACAGTTCATTCCGAAAGATAATTATTGGTTTTTTATTGCTGTTCACTGACACTCGATCGCCTGTTCTTAACTGAGAAAAGTTCATGGTGTCTGCCTCCTAGCTAGATAATATAAGTAAGACGACAGTAAACACGGCAAATGTACTACCCACTCGGAGCGGTAATTTTAACCAGGGTAATTTTTTGCTTAACCGCAAATATCCAAGCCAGAGATAAATCGATAAAGAAGCAACTAAAGCAATAGCAAAAGTTAAGAGAGGAGAAGTTTTAATTCCCAAAGATACAAAGGTCAAAATATTAGCGTCAGGTATGGGTATCGTAATAGCAGACCAAGTATCACCACCATCTTGGGATTTAAAGAGTTGGGTATCAGCATAGCCATAAATAGTTTGATCCTCAGCATAGGAGGATGAGAACTTGATGGGCATAGATGATGCTACTAGGGGGAAACCATACAGATTGGAGAACCCATGGTTGTTATCGATTAAATCTTTGCCAACTTCAGTAAAAGTTTTTCCAGCATCAACACTTTTGAATAGCCCTTTTCCGCGAACACTAACCATGAGTGTTCCATCTTTTAAAAAATCTGGTGATAAGGCAAGACCTTCTATATAACCATTATCGCCATAGCCAGTATCAACTAACTGTTGCCAATTTTGACCACCGTTGGTGGTTTTAAAAACTCCTCCTGCCGTACCGACAAAAATAGTTTGATTGATTCTGTAACTAGAGGAAATAGCTAATTTAACTGTTCCTTCTTTTTCTTCGTCTAATCCTTCTAACCAGACAATACCATTACTGGCAGGTTGCCAATCTAAACCGCTATTTACTGATTTATATATCCCATTAGGAATACCCGCATATAATGTTTGGTCATTAGCAAAATCGGGAGATATTGCCAGAGAGATGACATCCTTATCTAATTGACTGACAAGAGAAAAGTTTATGCCTCCGTCTGTCGATTTGAGGATATGACCATCCATTGTTCCCAAATAAATAGTGCTATCTTCCTTAAAATTGGGGGAAATTGCGATAGTAACTCCTTGAGATGCTCTTGACCACCAAGGTTTATCCTTAGGTTGAATTTGCTCCCAATACCGACTATCCCAAGTTTTTCCTCTGTCTGTAGATTTAAATAATCCATACCAGGTATTCGTAAAGATCGTCCGATCTGAAGCATAGTTAGGAGAAAACACCATCTCGAATACACGAGCTATACCAGTTTGTCTCTTGATCCGCTGTAATTCTTCTAATCCTTTATTGATAGGGTTCCAAGTTTCTCCTCGATCGTTAGATAAATAACTACCCCAGATATAAGTCCCGATCGCTATGGTAGAGTCTTGGGTATATTCTGGAGATAAATCTAGACCCACAATCGTTTTGGCTGACAAAGTTTTGAACTCTCGCCATTTACGTCCACTGTTGGTTGACTTAAATAGCCCATTGTAACCAGCTAAGAAAATAGTGCCATCGAGATCGAAAGCGGGAGAAATTTGTAGTTCACTGAAATAAGGTCTATTTAATTTATAAGCTTGAGCATCTCCGGTCAGACCTTGAGAATAATTTTGCCAGGATTGTCCCCGATCGTCAGAATAAAAAACACCATCATATTCTGTTACGGCAAAGAGATGGAAATTTCCTCGATCGCGCGGGAATAACGCTAAAGAGGCAATACCAGGATGAAATATACTAGTATCTATATGAGTAGAAGATATTCCTCCATCAAGAGATTTAAAAATACTACCTTTTTCTGTGCCAATAAATAAGGTTTGATCTTCATCAAAGTGAGGTGATACGGCGATCGCTTTAATCGCTCCTTCCTTGTCAATGAGCGATACAGACCGCCAAACCTTACCTAGATCTTCAGAAAAATAAAGATTACCTTCCTCGTCACCAACAAAGAGCAGATCTTTTCGCTCGGGGACAAAAGCGATCGCTGTTATTTTTTGCTTATTGTCTAGAACTGTATCCCAACTGACACCGCCATTGTCTGTTCGATAAAGTTTTTTATCTCTTCCCGCAGCTAGAACTAGATCGGGATTATGGTCGGAAATTTTAATTAAATCGATGTTTAAATCTTCTAGTCCCTGATTAACTTTGAACCAAGAAGAACCACTATCTTGAGATTTATATATTCCATCTCCCAAAGATGAGAGAAATAGAGTTTCTTTGGACTGAGAATAAATATCTAAGGCATATAACCTGTGTTTATTATCTAAACCTTTGACTATTCTTTGCCAACTTTCTCCCCCATCTTCTGACTTGAATAAATTGCCTCTGACAATAATGAATAAGGTTTTATCTTGTTCATAAGCAGGAGATATATCTACTTGGAAAATGTCATCGTGAGGAGTATGGGCAAAGGCAGCAGGAATATTAGATAGTAAGACCGCAAGAGTTACAAACAATAATAAACTAAGAGTTTTTAATAAACCTAAAAAATGCCCTATTTTTGATTTTATTTGTTTCATGACCAACTATCTATCCTCCTTTGCAATAGATTAAAAAGCTTTTCATTTTCTTCGGCATAGGTGCGCCGTAATTCAACAATAGTTTTTTCTTCAATATGAGTATTAAAATTTAATCGTGGCAATAGTTTAGCTAGCCAAGGATTAATTGGTCGCATAAAAGGCAGGTAGTAACTAAGTATTGCTTCAGATAATAAAGCCTTATTTTTATTTACTTCTTTATCGATCGTCTCGAATTGAAAAGAAGAGTCAACCCCTAGAAAATCACATACTTTTTTGAGGGTTAGAGTAGGTTGTTTAACTATATCTTCTTCAAGAGTTAACACTAAAATTTGGTCTTGACGAAAGTAATCATAATAAGTTTTAAGCTGAGAATAATATTTGCCTCTAGCAATGAATTGATAACTCAACTCTTGGGTTAGATATTTGTTGTCTCCAGACAAAATTCCTAGTAACAAAGTGTTGATATCTAACAGGGGAGGTATTCTTCCTCTACGTCTATGATGATTTATAGCTGAGATTGCCCGCCTGACAGGATTTCTAAGTATGGCAATTAGTTTGACTTCGGGAAGAGTCTGGTAAATTCTCAGACAAGCATCTGGCTGGCTAAGATAACCAGGAGTTTTTTCTCCAACTAACTTTTCCCCTTTAACTTGAGTGAAATACTGTTCGTACCAGACAGTACCTTGACTAAAATTCTCTTTTTTATTGAAGAAATAAATTTCCGATTTAGGCATAAAAATGTCTGGATGTTGACGCAGATTGTAAGCAAGCCAGCTAGAACCAGCTTTCTGGGCTCCAATAATGAGAAAATTAGGTAAACTCAACTTTAGATACTCCTTTAGATACTCCTGATGAATTGCCAATGACATTTATAAGACTGAAGGCTGACTATAACCAAAACAATTCATGCGCTCGCTACAAATGGTTTCAATCAGATGGAGATTTTCCGCCTGAAAAAACTCTGTCCAACTTACTTGGCGATTGCCTAAAGGTTGATACTGTAAGTTCACATAGTCGTCAATATTGTGACTAGCGATTAAGCCAACTTTCTTAGCTAAACTGCGAGTTGTACTAACTTTATCGTCAACAAAATCTTCATAGCGAATTAGGGTAAATTGGTCTTGATGATTGAGATAGGTATCTGCTGCTAAGTTCCAACGGTTAGCCAATTTTTCAATATAGTTTTTGCCAGCTATGGGGGGTAAATTACCGATCCATTTAGATTTCTCTTCTGGTAACTTATCTAAGTTTCCTGGGATTCCACGACGATTGAGAAAACTGCGGATATTATCTCTAGGATCGCGAATCACAAAAATGAACTTGGCTTTAGGAAAGCATTTGCATAAATCCTCATAGAAAAATGTCAGCTTGGGGTCTTTGTTAATAGGAGTGGAAAAATAGAATTTATAGACTTCTATCAATTCCGCCAACTGAAGTTCACCGCTAAAAAGTTGCTTTTGTAGATAACCTTCAGGATCGATCCTAAACATCGGATCGATAGTGACTGACTGCCCACTAACTTTAGCTAATAGAGAAGCGATCGCTGTTGT
>JBFRWE010000461.1:0-5101 GCA_051439345.1 Xenococcaceae cyanobacterium | reverse complement strand
AGGGTGTTTTTGGTGATTTTGCAACTACCGCCATTAGGACGCAAGCGATTACGCAGATCGGTGATTTCGGCTACTGATAAACCTTGGTAGTCAATAACAAAAGCTAATTGAGTGTCACTCAAAGATTCCTTGAGTTCTTGAACAATTTCTTCTTTATTAGCACGGGTTCTTCCCATTAGTGTTCTCACCTCCTTAATTAGCGGGAAATTTTGGGCATAAAATTAAGACCCCTAGCTTTTGCCGAGGTCTTGCCTGATCTGCTTCTTACCGTAACGCAGCTTGTCAGACACGTTCAAGGTTTTAGACAGATTAATAGACATTTACCTCGGCAGGATATTAAGCGCATAAGCACCTGCTGTCTTTGGTATAAGTCTTTTAAACTTACTTTAGATTTTTAGGTTTAGAGAGATTTACGCTGCTCCTTCTAATTTTAATTCACGTAAAGCACTAATATCGACTTGAATAGAAGGTCCCATAGACGCAGACACATAAACACTCCGCCAGTAGCGACCTTTAGCCCCAGAAGGACGATTACGATCGATTGTCTCTTGCAAAGCTTTGAGATTTACTAACAGGTCTTCTGCAGAAAATGATGCCTTACCAAACATAACATGAACAATGCCAGTGCGATCTGCTCTAAATTCTTGTTTACCACCTTTAAATTCGCTAATTGCTGAAGCGAGGTCGGTAGTAACTGTACCTCCTTTAGGGGAGGGCATTAATCCTTTAGGTCCAAGCATACGACCTAATTTAGCTACTTTAGGCATCATATCAGGAGTAGCAATGAGGATATCAAAATCCATCATGCCTTTTTGAATTTCTTCAATTAGCTCTTCTGAACCAGCAATTTCTGCTCCCCCATCTTCTGCTTCTTTAACTTTTTCACCACGGGCAATAACTGCTACTCTAACAGTCTGACCAGTACCTTTAGGAAGACTAACCGTTGTGCGTAGTTGTTGGTCAGTATATTTGGGGTCTATACCCAGACGAATATGAGCTTCAGCAGTTTCGTTGAATTTAGCCGTTGCTGTTTCTTTGAGTAGTTTTAATGCTTCGATTGGCTCATAGTTTTTGTCTTCTTCTATTTTTGCCAATGCTTCTCGCATTCGACGAGAAAGTTTTTTTGCCATGTTTATGTTTCTCCTTGGGTAGTTAATGAAGCTTTTGCCTCTCCCCTAATTAATTTTATATTTTAGATTTAATCGGCGATCGCTACGCCCATATTTTTGGCTGTACCTGCCACAATTTTCATAGCTGCATCTATGTCGTTGGCGTTCAGGTCAGGCATTTTTGTTTGAGCGATTTCTTTGAGTTGTTCGCGAGTAATCGTCGCTACTTTTTGCTTATTCGGTTCACTAGCACCCTTATCAATTCCCGCAGCTTTTTTAATTAGTACTGATGCTGGCGGAGTTTTGAGAATAAAGGTGAAACTACGGTCTTCAAAAACCGAAATTTCTACAGGAATAACTAGTCCTGCTTTATCCGCAGTTTTGGCATTGTATTCTTTACAAAATGCCATAATGTTAACCCCATGCTGACCTAATGCCGGACCCACAGGTGGGGCAGGATTAGCTTTGCCAGCCGGTAGAGCTAACTTAATTAATGCAACAACTTTTTTTGCCATCTCTAGCTTTGTTTTTCTATTTGATTAAATTCCAGTTCTACTGGTGTATCTCGCCCAAAAATAGATAGCAAAGCCTTGAGCTTGCTTCTTTCTGGGCTTACTTCGATCACTTCCCCTTCAAAATCTTTAAATGGACCAGAGAGAACCATAATTTTGTCTCCCACTTCCATATCGACTTTGACGACTGGTTCTTGTCCTTCTGCTTGCTTAAAGATACGTTCTACTTCTGTCATACTTAAGGGCATAGGCTTAACATGACCTCTGCCTCTTCCGTAACGGCGTTTTTGTTCCGCCCCGACAAAGTTAATTACGTTGGGGGTATTTTTGACCACCTGCCAAGCTTCATCATCCATGATCATTTGGACGAGGACGTAACCTGGGAAAACTTTTTCATCACTAGTGTAGCGAGAACCGTCTTTACGAATTTTTACTATGGGGATTTGAGGAATTTGCACCTGCAAAACTCGATCGGCAACATCCAAAGTATGAACCCGTTGTTCTAGGTTTGTTTTGACTCGCTTTTCACAGCCAGAAGCTACCTGAACTGCGTACCAACCAGGTTTTCCTCGCTCCTGTTTCTGTTGCTCCTTCTCTTCTGGTATATCTTCAGCAAAACTCATTAATATACCTTCCCTGCCCCCCAAACGAAGAAGTTATCAACTAAATAAACCACCGTAGCCACCAAAATAACCATTAAGATTACTGCTGCTGACTCACTCAACAGTTGCTGACGAGATGGCCATACTACTTTAGCTAATTCTTCTTTTGTCTCGTTGACAAATTCTGATGCATTAAAATTTTCTTTGTTACTATCTTGTGCTATTTCTTTCTTTGCCAAGGTTTTTGCTCTCCCCTATTATAGAATTCAGTTAAAAGTTAACCACATAGTAGTCTTCTCTTGTTTTATTATCCCCTTTAATTCTGGCTGAATTCAATAGAGGCAAGATTTATGCTAATGCACATCAGATATCTGTGGGGTTTACGCGCCCTGAAGGACTTGAACCCTCGACATCCGGTTTTGGAGACCGACGTTCTACCAACTGAACTAAGGACGCATTCTTCAGCCTTAACTTATTGTTAAGCTTTGTTACCTCAATGATACCTTATCTTGTACCTTTTTGATTAATTAAGCTTTAACTAATTATTTTTTATTGCCAAGAGAACGCTCGAAACGCTGTTTTACACGAGTAGCTTTACCAACGCGATCGCGCAGATAATATAATTTAGCACGACGGACTTTACCGCGACGCTCTATTTTAATGCGAGCAACGATGGGAGAATGGAGTAAAAATACTCTCTCTACACCAACACCTTGGAAAATGCGTCTAACGGTAATAGTTTCATTAATACCGCCACCGCGTTTGGCAATTACAGTGCCTTTGTAGGGCTGTACCCTTTCTTTATTGCCTTCTTTAATGCGCACACCAACTTCTACACTGTCGCCAACATATATTGTCGGTAAATCACTTTTTATATGTTCTGCTTCTATAGAACGGATTATAGCTTCTGCGTTCATAACATAAGATAAAAACTCACAATTGACAATTGTAGCTCTTTTTTCTGGAAGTGTAAATGGGTTTAAGTCGATCGAAATATAAGATTATGGATTGCCTACCAACCCAAAAAACTTGGCAGCACCACTATCGATCGCTTCAACTATTAACCTAAGCTATAATCTGCTCTGCTTAGAGCAAAGCAATTGTAGACTTAAAAGAATACAAGTAACGAGTGTAACTATATTCACTCTAAATTAATCTTTTCGTTGTTTTTAACTATGGCAGGAACTCAATCCCCCGATAATCAACCTAATAAATCTACTTTAGAAGAAATTCGTGCAGCCAGAATTGAGAAAGTCCAACAAATCAAAGACTTGGGATTGAATCCATATGCCTATAAGTGGGCAGTCACTAATAATGCTAATGAACTGCAAAAGAAGTATGCAGATTTACCAAACGGAGAAGAGGTAGATGTAGAAGTATCTCTTGCTGGCAGAATAGTTGCCCGTCGTGTCTTTGGTAAGTTGGCTTTTTTTGAATTGCAAGACGAAACTGGCAAAATTCAACTATACCTAGACAAAAAGAAAATCAACAGCCAAATGTCTGCTCTAGTTGGGGCATTCAATCACCTCAAAAAACTATCAGACACAGGAGATATTTTAGGGGTAAAAGGTTCGCTCAAAAGAACAGAAAAAGGCGAACTTTCTATCTATGTTGGTGAATTCGCTATCCTAACTAAATCTTTATTACCCTTACCCGATAAATGGCATGGTTTAACCGATACCGAAAAACGCTATCGTCAGCGTTATGTAGATTTAATTGTTAATCCTCAAGTTAGACAAACTTTTCGCCGTCGCGCCCAAATTACGGCGGGTATTCGTCGTTATTTAGAGTCTAGAGATTTTCTGGAAATAGAAACTCCTGTCTTACAAAGTGAAGCTGGTGGTGCAGAGGCTCGTCCTTTTATTACCTATCACAACACATTGGAGATGGATTTATATCTCCGTATCGCCACAGAATTACATCTGAAAAGATTAATTGTGGGCGGATTTGAAAAAGTCTTTGAATTGGGCAGAATCTTCCGTAATGAAGGTGTTTCCACTCGTCATAATCCTGAATTTACCACGATCGAAGTTTACCAGGCATACGGAGACTACAACGATATGATGGTGTTGACGGAAAACTTGATTAGTAGCGTTACTCAAGAAGTTTTAGGCACAACTAAACTTACTTATCAAAAAGAAGAAGTCGATCTTACTCCGCCTTTCCACAGAGTAACCATGCACGAGTTAGTAAAAGAAGCTACAGGCTTAGATTTTAATTCTTTTAGTGATTTTGCAGCAGCAGCATCCGCAGCTAAAGAAGCAGGAATAGAAATACCATCAGACTGTCAAAGCATTGGTAAACTACTTAACGAAGCTTTTGAGCAAAAAGTAGAAGAAACTCTCATTCAGCCTACTTTCGTCACTGACTATCCCATTGAAATATCACCTTTAGCTAAACCCCACCGCAGTAAACCAGGATTAGTAGAAAGGTTTGAATTATTTATAGTAGGGAGAGAAACTGCCAATGGTTTTTCTGAGTTAACCGATCCTTTAGATCAAAGAGCGAGATTAGAGGCACAAGCAGCCAAAAAAGCTGCCGGAGACTTAGAAGCTAATGATGTCGATGAAGACTTCCTGGCTGCTCTAGAATATGGGATGCCTCCTACTGTTGGTTTGGGTATCGGGATCGATCGATTGGTAATGGTATTAACTGATTCTCCTAGTATTCGCGATGTTATTGCCTTTCCTCTCCTCAAAAGTCAAAGCCAAGCAATTAAATTTTTTGACTACGATGCAGATAAGCAAATCCTCAAAATTGAATTTAATAATGGCGGTATCTACAAGTATTTAGATGTACCCGAATCTATTTATCAAGGATTAAAAGAAGCTGGCTCTGTTGGTCAGTATTTTAACAGTAATATTAGAGAGAAATTTGG
>JBFRWE010000460.1:0-18995 GCA_051439345.1 Xenococcaceae cyanobacterium | reverse complement strand
CGACTTGGAAGGTTAATAATGAAGAAAGCTCTATATCTGGCTTTTAGCGATCGCAGCATTATGAACAGAATAGCCTCAAATGCTGATTTTTCGTCGCTGCGATCGCGTAACCTTCCAAGTCGTGTCTATTCCCTATTCCCTATTCCCTATTCCCTATTATCTATTCCCTATTCCCTATTCCCTCTCTCAACTAGGAAATTAATTTTGTCCACCTACTGATTAAAGCTCGATCGAAATGTAATGAGCTTTTACTGTAGTTATCAATTTTTCATTATTTACCATGACAAATTCGGCTGATAGTGAATTATCTTTGCGGTAATACATAACGATACTTTCGACACCAATCAAGGTTTTAATTAGATCGAATCTTAGTTCAGGATAGACTTCTAATCCTTTAGCAAAGTATTCTCTTAACGCTGTTTTACCTCGAACTTTACCATCAGGATTTCCCAGGATTTTAACAGCTAAGGGTGATACTAGTTCCACCTCTTCTGCATAATGAGACATGATGGCATCTAAATCGTGATTATTCCAGTCTTCAATCCATTTCTGGGCAAATTCAATTCCTTCTTGTTCTGTCAGCATAATCCTTTAAATAACTTAAAATCTTGCATGGTAACGTTCTTCTAACCAGATTCTTACCTCTCCTTCAGAGCTAAATGTACCCTTCCATCGTGTTTGTGGATCGTAAACTCTAAAATATGCATTTCCACGATTATCTTTTCGAGAAATAATTTGAGGTTCATTAGCTTTTCTGACCAAATTAGCTAATAATTCTCTTGGTTTGAAGTTAGCAAAGAATAAGGCGATCGCTTTCATAATCAATCCCTCTTCAATAAAATTAAACAATTGTCCATTGATAACTAATAGTTAATCACTTCTTTAAGTTTGTAATATTTTTATTGACAAAAACAGAGGCAGTTGGTCTAAATTGTGATCGGTACAGTTAATTTTTTACTAACTGTTATGCTCGTTTGAAAGCCAAACTGTATTGGTTACGATCGATAATGAAAAATTATTTATCAACTCTTCCATCTCAACCAAAAAATCTTTATGAACAAGTAGCAGAATATGTTCATAATTTAATTAATGAAGGAATTTTACAACCAGGCGATCGCTTGCCTTCGGTACGGAAATTGCATCAACAATTATCGGTGAGTATTTCTACAGTTTTAGAAGCTTATCGTCTACTAATCGCTTGATGGGACAGGAAATTCGCGCTCAACCTGAAGCTGTTCATCGCTATAATGTGCCTATCGGTTGTGAATCTCTCCGCCAGCAGATTTCTAAACGTTTAATTGATGCTGGTTGTTCTGTTAATCCCAATCAAATTGTAATTACTAACGGTACAACAGAAGCAATCTTTTTAGCTCTTAAGGCAGTGACTAAACCAGGAGATACTGTAGCACTCGAATCTCCTACCTATTATGGATTATTAGAAGCCTTAGAAGCTTTACATCTGAAAGCTTTAGAATTGCCTACCCATCCTAGAGAAGGAATTTCTTTAGCACATTTAGAATCTGCGTTCCAAAAACAACAAGTTGCTGCTTGTGCGCTCGTTTCTAATTTTAGTAATCCTTTGGGAAGTTGTATGAGTGCAACTAAAAAACGGCAGTTAGTTTCACTGCTAAATCAATATAATATTCCTTTAATTGAAGATGATATTTTTGGAGACATCTATTTTAGCGAGCAACGTCCCCAAGCAATTAAAGCTTTTGATACTGAGGGGAAAGTCCTTCACTGCGCTTCGGTTAGTAAAACCCTCTCCCCAGGGTTAAGAGTTGGTTGGATTGTCGCTGAAGCCTATCAGTCTAAAATAGAACAGTTAAAAGCAGTTATGAACTATAGTTCTACTATTGCCCCTCAGTTAACAGTAGCAGCCTTTTTAGCTAATGGTGGTTACGATCGCCATTTAAGAAAATTACGTCGCTCTTATCGATCGCAAATGGAACTTATGCTACAAGCTATTTGTAACTATTTCCCTTCTGAAACAAGAGTAACTCAACCTCAAGGGGGTCATGTTTTATGGTTAGAATTACCACAACATTTTGATGCGATGGTTTTATATCAGCAAGCTTGCGAACACAATATTAGTATTGCTCCAGGAATCATCTTTTCTGCTTCAGGAGGTTATAGCAATTGCTTACGCCTAAATTGTGGTATTCCTTGGTCAGATTCTTTAGAAAAAGCCATAGAAACATTAGGAATTTTAAGTAAACGGCAATAAGTAGGCGGAGGAGTGGAGGTGTTTCATTTGCTAAGATATGCTCTTAAATTATTACAAACCCAAATCTACAGCAACACGATGTCCACAGGCAAAACCAGAAAACGCCACCGCATTTAATCCTTGCCCTGGAAAGGTACTATCTCCTACACAATAAAGTCCAGGTATGGCTGTACGATTAAAAGGCATTCCCAATAAACCAGCTAATTTGCGTTGAGGAATAGGACCATAAGTACCATCATCCCTACCAAGGAAACGGCGATGGGTGCGCGGTGTTCCTACTTCTTGATAATCTAATCCATCAGCTAAGTCAGGAAAAATAGCTTCTAGACGATGAATTAATTTTTCTGCTGCTGCTTCTTTTTTATCTTCATATTCTTGGGGAGATAATCCTTGCCAGTCTTCCATCCAACTAGGAGTGAAAGTGTGAATAATATGATATCCTTCTGGGGCTAAACTAGGGTCAAGGAGAGTAGGAATAGAAACAAAAATAGTTCCTTCTGGCTCTTCCGCAGTTGACCAATTTTCTGCCAAAATATGATGACATTCTGTGCCGAAAGGTAAAACATCAGCTTTAACTCCTAAATGCAAACTAAGGAAACTAGGAGACTTTTGGTAGCGTTTTTGCCATCTTTTTTCCGCAGCAGGCATTTGTTCTGGAGGTAACAGTTTTTCAAAGGTATCCCAGCGAGTAGCATTAGAAATTATCCGTTGAGCATAATATTCTTGGCCATTAGCTAGTTTAACTCCTACTGCTTTCCCCTTCTCTAGCAAAATTTGGGTTACTCTAGCTTTGTATTGAATTTCCCCGCCAGCTTTTTCTAAACCATCTACTAGCTTTTGGGCGATTTGTCCTACTCCCCCTTTAGGATAGTTAATTCCCCCATAATGTCGATCGGAAAATACCATTCCTGCATTAATCATTGGGGTATGAGAAGCGGGCATTACTGACCAACAATAACATTCCATATCTATGAATTTTAGCAATTGGCGATCGCTGATATAACGACGGGCAATATCTCCTGCATTTTGAGGTAAATATTTTACTAAACCCAGACAAGCAAAGGGATGTTGGAAGAATACCCGCATTAGATAACCAAGTTCTTCTAAAGAAAGTAATTCCATCGCATTGAGACAATTGAACACCTTCCAACATTCACCATAAAAACGGCGAATTCCCCTTTCTTCGTGAGGAAAACAAGCAATCAATTCTTGTAAAAACTTTTCGTAATCTCGATGTACTTTTAATTCCAGTCCATTAGGCAAATGATAGTGAATTTGTACTGGATCGGGAATTGTTTCGATACTGACATTAACTGCTTCTAAGGCACGGGTAAGTAAATTAGTTGTGCCTTGCTTACCAAAGCCAAAAATCATCGACGCGCCAACATCAAAACGATAGCCTTCTCGTTCAAAATAACCAGCACTACCACCAGGAATAATATAACGTTCTAAAACTAATACTTTTGCACCTTTGGCTGCTAACTGGGTAGCTGTAACCAACCCACCAATACCAGAACCAATAACGAGCGCATCATAATTATTATCTTGGGATTTTTGTTGAGACTGAGAAACTGACAGGGACTGCATTACTAGCTTTAGATTAAAAAAATTTATGTTCTTCTAAATTCTTAGTGTATCTCGTTCTGTAGGAGCAAAACACACTCTTATCCGCTTCTTGCATAATTCCGAATCAATCTCGATCGTGTAATACCTACCTGTTTACATCGGAATTTGATAAACTACGCTATCTAAGATTTTTCCAGTGGGAGTTTTTATTGGCGACTGTTTTATAATCGGATATAGTTACTAATCGTATTCGATCGCCTTCGATCGTTAGAGAAAGCAAATCTGGTTGAGGTCTAACAAACTTGAATAAGTTCAAAGCAATCACCACTAGACTATCTAATTTGTTAGTATATAAATGAGTTCTTAAGTTAATCTACCTTCGCCATAGATGTAAGTGGCAACGCTTTACAAGATCGAGCAACGCCAAACCAGGCTCTAGTAAGAGGCGACTGTGAAAGGAACAAAAGAGTTACTATAAGAGCGGTTCAACTGAAACTAGGTTAGGAGGAAACCTTGCAAAATTTAATAATTGAGGTTTAACGGGCTGAGTCTGTGAGAGACAAAGCCCGTTAAGTTTATCTTGCGAGTGGGAAGACTCCCGACTAGAAAATTGTAGCTTTAGCTATAATTTTGAGCTGGAGATGAGAACGAGCCCGATAAATTGACAATTTAGCCCAAAAATCTTCATAAACAAAGGCTTTTAGTTGTTGTAAGCTAAGTTCAACACTGAATTTAAAAGTGTGAAAGTTGGTCTGTTCGCGCCTCGGAAAACCAGTGTCATGTTTCGACAGAGGCAATGTACCTAGTCAACTGAATAGTAAAAGTAGTTGGTTCTAGCAGCTAATCTTCTGCTAGGTAAAACTTTTAAAGTCAAGTTGAAACCAAAAAACATTTTTGTCCCAGGGCATGGGATGGGCTGGATTAGAAACCAGTTTCAAAGTTGTCTGTGGTGGCGAGCTGACGGGGACAAGTGCGAGATATTCTAGGATGTTGTTGACCATGAGTCTAGTTAAGAGCCGAACTGAAATAAGCAGGAAATCTAAATAGCGATGTTTAGAATCTCTCGTTAAAATTTAGAGCGAACCGTTCAGGTTGGCGAAAAATTTAACGACGAGAGTGTGTCAAGTAGTTCTAAAAGTTAGCTTTTTTTGTTTCCAAATCGAAGTATCGCCGATCGCGGGGCTGAAACATCCGAAACCACAAAAACCAAACCAGTTACATAACACATATCCCTAACTTGCTAACGGATATTAAATGAATTGTTAGAGTAGATTAATCTGAACAAAAAATATTAAACTGTCTCATAGCAACTATTAAATTACCGTGGTTAATTAATGCTTCCTCGCCAAGGCATAGTTGAAATATTTTCTACTTTTATCCAGTTTGATGGCGATCGCTTTGAGCGTTGGGTGATAGATTCTCGTCTGCACCATAATATGACTAAGCTGTTAACTCAAGAATCTTTGCCAAAAGTCTCAGAAAATTTCTGGGTGATATATTGGCATAAAGCTTGGCAAAATCAGCCTGTAGGAATAGCGCAACAACATCTATCAGCTTATTTACAAGAAGTTTGTTTTTGGGCAACTAATCAAACTATTACTGGTTTTACTAGCATTCAATATACAATAGCTGACTGTTTTCAGGTAGCGATCAGTGGAATTGATAAAGTTCTCAAAGGTTTTGATCCTCATCAAGGCTATAGTCTCAAAAATTATGCCAAAATTGCCTTTAGTAATCTAATTCGCGAGTTACTCAGACAAAGACGAGAAATTGACATTTGTTCTGATTGGGCATTACTCCGCAAACTTAGTCAGAAAAGATTAGAACAGTCTTTAAAAAATATTGGTTTACCTGAGGATACTATTGAACAGTACGTTTTAGCTTGGAATTGTCTAAAAACAGTTTATGTACCTAATCGTGCCAGTTCAACTCGCAGATTAACTAAGCCTAACCCAGAAACTTGGTTGGCGATCGCTAAACTATATAATCAAGAACGGATTAAAAATCTATCTTCTGCAAGAGGACAAGTTAGTCCAGAAACTTTAGAAACTTGGCTGCGAAACTGTGTTCAAGCTGCTCGTGCCTATCTCTATCCTAACGTCACTTCTCTTAATCAACCAAGACCTGGATACGATTCAGAGGAAATAATGGATAGTTTGCCAGGAGGGATAAGTGATTCTTTGTTGGTAGAAATGATTGCCAGCGAAGAAGTACAAGAGCGGAATCAAAAGCAAGCCGAAATGAGCCAAATATTAATTGCAGCTATTAAGAGCTTAAAATCGGATGAACAAATACTATTAGACCTATACTACGGTCAAAAATCAACTCAAGCAGAAATAGCAGCAGAATTGGGGACGAAACAATACAATATTTCCCGTAAATTAGCCCGCGTTAGAAAATCTCTGCTTAAATCTCTAGCACAATGGAGTCAAGAAAAATTGCATATCTCTTTATCATCAGGCGTACTCAAGGATATAAGTACATTACTAGAAGAATGGTTAACTGGTTACTACCAAAACCAATAATTTAATTATTATTAGGAGTCCTTGAAAAATGTCTGATGTAGTTTTATTCGAGCCTACCCAATTATTTCTTGAACTTGACGAAGCAACTATAAATAAAGCTTGGTTCAAAAGTCAAACAGTTAATAATCTTGCTAACTCTTGGCAAAGTTATCTTAATCGTCTCTGTTTGATGGCATTTTTACCTTGGCTAGAAGAAGAGCAAAACCAGCTTGTTAAAGCCGATCTACATCAGACTAATTCCTGGGAATTAACTAACGGGACAGTAGTTACTTGGGGAGATACTAGATTGCTCCTTGTACCCAGTGAAGCCAGCGACTTAAGCGAAATGAGAGTCATGCAAGAATGGGTGGATATTCCTAGTTGGGTTGCTGATTATTATGTTGCTGTACAAGTTAATGTTGACGATCGCTACATTAGAGTTTGGGGTTATGCTACTCATCAACAATTAAAAACCAATGGTATTTATAACAGTAGCGATCGCAGCTATTCTTTAGCAGAAGATGATCTGATTAAGGATATTAATACTCTTTTAGTAGCTAGAGAATTATGTCCCACAGAAGTTACTCAAGTTGCTGTTGAACCAATACCAACCATACCTGCAATCCAAGCAGAAAATTTAATTCAGCGTTTAGGTAATACTGATATTTTGCTCCCTCGTCTAGCGATTCCCTTCACTTTGTGGGCATCTTTAATTCAAAATGAATCTTGGTACAAACGTCTGATAGAAAAACGTCGAGGACTCCCCGAAAGAGGCTCTATAATCCAATGGCTACAAACTGGAGTTACTAATCTAGCCCAAGAATTAGGTTGGCGAGAAGTAGAATTTCAACCTAGTGTAGTTGGTGCTAAAGGAGTTGCTGCTCTGTCCAAAAATGAAACAGATTCTATCACCAAGCCTGCTCTGGCTAAAAAAATTACTATTTCTGATAGTCCTTACGAATTGAAAATTTTACCTTTAGATATAGAAGCGGGAATTTGGGGTTTTGAATTATGTAGTCTTATGCTTGGGGGAAACATTCCTGCTGGCTTCAAATTAAAACTATTTACTGAAGATTTAGAATCTTTTGATGGTAACGAAGATATTGCTACTACCTCTGTTGAAAAACTATATTTAGAAGTCGCTTTAGAATCAGGGGAAGGTTTGGTTTGGTTTGTTGAACCGACTCCTAATGAATATCAACCAGAAATTCTGCGCTTTTAAGTTCAGTACAAAATCATAAAAAGGTTTAAAACTTGTGAATAGTCATTAGTTTTTAGTTGTTTAGTAACTATTAGAAATAATCCCAAGTTACTATAGCTCTTAAATATAGCTTGAGCAACTACTAATATTAATTTTGATTACTGAGAATAAAACAGCAGTATAATGATGAAATTTACATCAAGAATCAGTATATAAACTGTAAATATAGTGGAATGGGAACATAATTTACACTAGAATCGACATATGTAAGTAATTAGCGAAATACATATTTTTAAACAACAAAAGTTATTGTTTAAATTATCTATATATAAATAAAGATGCTATTTTCAAAATCTTTTTCTAGAGTATTTTTAGTAACCACCACCTCAGTAATCAGTACTTTGTTTGTTGCTAATTTACCAGCCAAAGCTGCAACTTTCTCTGTTTCTGAAACTGTTTTTACTCTTGATAACTTTAGTACTAGCCCTCAAAATCCCTCTGTTGAGAGTATTGCTAACACAGTAGCAGTTTCGAGAGATGAAATTGATATTGCTGAAGCTAATGCTGAAGGTACTGTTACCTTTGAAGCAGACTCAGATTTCGCTTTTCTCAATGCTGATTTTTCTAGTGATGCTTTTGGAGGGGGAAGCAATTTTTTTAGTTTTGGAGAATCATCATCATTTGCTGTAGGTACTTTTGCGCTCGATGCCGAGCAAATTTTGAGTTTTGATTTTGCTTTATCTTTAGTTAATTTTAATGATATTGATAGTCTTCTAGATGGTGGTGTATCTACTTTGAGTGGGGTTTATTTCTCCTTATTCGATAATATTACTGACGATGTTCTAGGGGATTTTATTGCTGTTAGTAATGTAGAAACAAACTTGGCTGAAGGTAGAAATAACGACTTTACTTTTGTAGATGGTAGCTCAAATGTAGAGTTTGAGGGTTTTTCAGATGAAAACTTTGAGGGAAATTCAGAATTTTCAGCTCTTTTTTTAACAGGTTCCTATCTACAATTTTTTGATAGTCCTACGGAAGTTAGATTAGAAGTAGGAACTCTCAATCGTTCTTGTGTTCAAGCTTCTCCCACTACAGACCCTTGTCCCAGAGTGCCAGAACCAAGCAACACCCTTGCATTGCTATTTGGTTTTCTGGGATTGGGATTAGTTTCTAGGTTAGTTAAGTCCGAGTCTAACAGTAGCTATTAAAATTGGTACAATAAAAAGTACAACTATTCAAGCAAAACTGTGGATATTCATAACGCTAGTCAAGCTAGAGCTAATCTATTTAAGCTATTAGAGCAAGTTAATCAAGAGAGTAAACCTTGTATTATTACTTCCCGTAAAGGCGATGGAGTTTTAATTTCTAAAGATGACTGGGAAAGTTTACAAGAAACATTGTATTTGCAATCAATTCCAGGGTTGGTAGAATCTATCAAGCAGGCGGAAGCAGATGATAACTGGGTATCCGAAACAGAGTTTATGGACGAGCTAAATGGCTTGGACAATTAAGTTCAGTAAAAATGCTCTGAAAGATGCCAAAAAACTGCGCTCGGCAAATTTAGCTTCTAACGTTAATCGATTAATTGAAATCCTCAAACAAAATCCTTATCAACCACCATATGAGAAATTGTCAGGTAACCTACAAGGTTATTATTCTCGACGTATTAATATTAAGCATCGCTTAGTCTACTCCATAGATGAAGACAATAAACTCGTTAAGGTGGTTTCTGTTTGGTCACATTACGGAGAGTAGTGAAAAAACAACTTGCGATCGCCAATTACCTGATCTGAACTAGCCAAGCTATAACCCACAAAACTTTTAAGTTTATCAGCGATCGCCTATTCAGACTCTCTAACCCAAGAGGATTCTGCTCGATCGAGGTCTAAATTGAGTTTTATCCCCTGAATTTATGATTCCCATTCAGCAAATATTTGCTTTATCTTGGCAATTGCTTCATCTGCTGCTTGTTCTGAAGAAATATTATCTTCTAACATCTTTTTAAGAGCTTGACCCCAAACATTCTGTTGTAGTACTTCACTGTAGGCTGGATTGTAAAAAGTAGAATAGAGACACATTGGACTCTGAATAAATGTTTTTGAAGCAGTTGAAATATGAGGATCTTTACTGTCTGTCCAAAAAGAATCTTGCCAAGCTGATTTAAGTACTGGTGCATAACGACCTCCAGAAGCTTTGAGATAGTCTTCCATAACTTCTGGTTTAATTAGATAGCTAAGAAAATTCTTGGCTAGTTCTTGGTGAGGAGACATGGCAAAAACAATCGCCTGGTTGGAAATTAAGGGGTGACAGATAGGCTTACCGTCGGGTTTATTAGGAAAATCGATAACTCCCAGTTTATTACGGTAAGTATCAGGGTCTTGACGTAAAGCTCCAGGTATTGAAAGAGTGTGATTAGCAGTCATCAATAGCTCGCGGTTAAGAAAAAGGCGATTATTATCAGGATTTAACCAATTCAAAGCATTTGGAGGTATATATCCTTGCTGATAAAATTGACCATACCAATCTAAAACTTTGACAATGCCTTGTCGTACTTGAGGTCGATCGATTTGAAGTTGACCTTTTTTGTTGAGAATTGATACATTGTAGGCTTCTAAAATTTGCTCGAAAGTTACGTAAGTATCTCCTGCTTGGGGGGATAAAGGTAAGCCGAGCCCATAAATATCTGTTTTTGGTATTGATTGAGCTATATCGTTCTTAATCTCAGCCGATGAGTCTATCTGTTCTAATCCTCCTAATTGTGAGTTCAACTCATTGTGTGCTTTTGTCCAAAATTTCCAAAAACCATCCCAATCTTGAGGAATATCTTGTTCTGTTTTACCCACTTGTTGCAGTAAGTCTCGCCAGTAATAAATATGATTGGTCGCTTGGTGGATAGGAACTGCGTAGTAGCTTTGCTTTTTCTCTACGTTATTGTATAGGGTAACAGTCTTCAAAATATCTTCAGAATAGAGAGATTCTAAGGGTTTGACTACATCAGAAACATCTGCTAGTTTTCCTTGCCAAGCTAGACGTGCATTAGGCGCTCTTTCTGCTTTAAAAATCATAACGATATCAGGCAACTGATCTGCCTGAATTGCCCTTTTAACATTTTGGGCTAGCTCATCAGTGCCCCGAAAAGAGAGTATAATTCTGCTACCTGTTTGTTTTTCCCAATTACTAATGAGTTTCTGAAGAGCTTCATCCTCTTGAGGATTAAAGCCTTTTTCCCACCAAATTTTTAAGACATTATTTTCTGGAGAAGATTTAGTAATTGCAGTTGAACCAGTTTTTAAGGACTGACGATCGACTGTGGCAATACGATGACAAGCAATAACGGTTAAACTGATGATGAAGAAAATAGAAATGGGCTTGATATATTTATTCATTACTTCTCGAACACGATAATTTTTAGCTTAGCTAATTAAAAGCGTGAGGCATTTAATTGTACATCAGCAAATTGCCAAGCTACGCTCAACTTTTGCTTTACGTTTTGTGCTTCTTGGGTTTTTCCTTGAGCCTGCAAACTTTGAGCTAATCCAAATAGCGACCAACCATTATCAGGATAGATAGCTAAATCTTCTCGATAAACTTGCTCTGCTTTGTCTGGATAGTTTGCTTCTAGGAAAATTGCTCCTAAATTTTGTCTGGCAGGAGTAGACCAATCTGCTGGTTCATCATAATTGAGATTGTCTTCCATAGTCACCGCTTGTTGAAGATGATCGAGGGCTTGTTGATAGTTTCCTTCTTTGGCTGCTATTTCTCCTGCTAACACTTCTGTCGCAATTTCTAAGATACTTTTAGTAGAGTTGATGTCCCAAATAGTTACTTTGGCTAAGGCTGGATCGTTAACAATTGCTTTTAATTGGTCTAACTCTTGTTTGGCTGAAGTTAATTGTCCTTGAGCATTCAGAGCTAAACCCCTAGCATAATGCCATATACCATTAGGATATTTAAGGTCGTCTGCTGGTTGGGGTTGAGTTAGAATTTCCTCCCATTTACCAAAACGAGTCAGAGTATAGAGGGGAATAGAGTAGAAATGCTGGAGTGTACCCAAACCAGGTTCACGCATTTTGTTCTTATCGATCATTTCTACTAGCTGGTTAGCAGATTTTATGGCTAAATCGCTATCCCCTTCAAACATAGCACTGAACCAAAGAAAATGCTGATTATGAGGCACATAAGCTAAAGGATAAATTCCTTGCGCGTGACATTGAGCCAGATAGTCTCGATCGACAGCAATAGCTTTTTCATTGGCGATCGCTGCATCCCGATAACGTCCTACTCGAATGTAAATATGAGAAGGCATATGAACTAAATGCCCTGAATTGGGTACTAAATTTCTCAGTCTATCTGCAGCAGGAACTCCTTGTTCTGGGTTCACAGCTTCAACGGCATGAATGTAAAGATGATTTGCTCCAGGATGATGGGGATTACGGTCTAAAATTGATTCTAGAGTAGCTAACAATTCGGTGGTTTCTGGCTTGGGTTCACCTGCTTGAGTCCAGTAATCCCAAGGCATAGTATCCATAATTGCTTCTGCATAGATAGTAGCTGCATCCAAATCTTCAGGATACTTTTGTGCTACTTCTTTCATCGCGTCAGCATAAGCGCGATCGAGAGAACTTCTATCTTCTACAGGCTGACTAGCATAGCGTTGAGACAAGGCTTGAATATATGCTTGTTCTTGCTCGCTACTATTGCTTGCCAACTCTAGAGCCTTTTGTATTGCTTGGTAAGTTTCGGGGACATTATCATCTTCCATTGCTGCATTAATATTAGGACCAAGAACATAAGCTAATCCCCAATAACACATAGCACAATCAGGATCGAGTTTGGCTGCTTGTCTAAAAGAGCGTGCTGCCTCTGCATGGTTAAAACCATAGGCTAGAACTAATCCTTGATCGAAATAGCGTTGGGCTGAAGGCGATCTAGTAGTAACAGGATGATGATGAGTTCCCATCCCTGTCATTAAAGGAGCGACTTTAGCTTCAATTGTGCCAAAATGCCCATAGGCTAAGCTCACAGTTAGGGTGACGAGTAAGCTAACTAAAAAAACGCGCCAGTATTTCATTGTTTCTACCTCTCTTAAATAAGCGAATTAGTCTCAGGTTGCATCGCTTGTTGGAACTCTAAACTTTTTTGCCAATCAGGAATTTCAGTAGCGATCGCTCTGATCAATTCTTCGTTGGATACATACATATCACTATCTAATGCTTCTTCTATAATTACATTGGCCATCGGTCCGATGTAATATGCAAGTTTCTGTTGACAAATTTGGATAAATTGGGAACTAGGGGAATAACTTTTAGGTATTGAAGATAAGGTTTTTGGTCTATTTCTTGGTTCTTCCTGTTTCGCTCTGGGGGGATTGTTTACTTGAGTCGGATATTCATTGTTCTCAACAACTTTGATTGGTTGGCTAGATATTTTCTGGTTAGTAAGATTTTGAGCTTGTTGACAAGAGCGAAGATCTTTGATTACTTCCCTAGCTGATTGATAACGATGTTTGGGATTATAAGCTAACAGCTTATTAATAATTTGCGTAAAAGACTTGCTCACCCTAGTATAAGATTGCCACCGCCATTCGAGAGTATTTTGATCTACTAAAGAAGATGGCTGTTTACCAGTCAATAAGACTATGGCACTTACTCCCAAGGCATAAAGATCGCTACAGGGAAAAGCAAGACCTAATTTAATTTGTTCGTAGGGAGCATAAGCCATTTTATTGGCAAAGCTTCTCGTTACTTTCAGCGAACTCGGAACAGAGTTCAGAGAATGAGAAAGATGCTGATATTCTTGTGTGATTAAAGATAGAGACTGCTCACCAACACCAAAGTTAATTAAGATTGGCAAGTCGCAACTATCAGATTGGATAATATTTTGCGGGGCAATATTGCGATGAATGATTTTGCGATCGTGAATGTATTGTAAAATGGACAATAAATTGATTAACCAAGCAATTATTTCTGTTTCCTTAAAGGTTTGTCCCTGTTTTATGCGCTGCTGCAATAAATGATCGTAAGATTTCCCTTGAATATATTCTTGAACTAGAAAAAATCGGCCTTTTGCTTGGAAATAAGCAAAAAATTTGTTGATTTGACAATGGTCTAACTGATAGAGAAGTCCTGCTTCTTGTTTTAATAAACAGTATAATTTCGCTTTTAAATCATTATCTAAAGCTTTAAATATATCTATACAGGGAAGATTTAATTCCTTGAGAATACAAGGCTCGTAAAATCGATAAGAATCTACAGCAGAATAAATACGTCCTAATTCCCCCTGTCCCAAAATAGATTGGATCAGATAACGATTGCTAATAACACTACCAGAGATAATTTCTTGGTATTGTAAACATGAATAGGGAGAATAGGCGTTCATTATTGCTTAGTTTATTGGGGTTCAGTTCCCCAAGCTCGCTCTCAAGAATCAGATATAACTATTTTCCAATAATTAGGGAAATTTAGGATTTAACTAATATTAAGTTAAAGTACAATCGGGAAAAACTAGGGAAGTTGTTTACTCCTTTTTTTCTGGTGATTGTCAAGATATCTATAGGCTCAGCTTAATAAAAATTTAAAAACAGAAGTAAACTTTTTAAGTAACTTCTGTTTTAAAAAAACTATTCAGATTAATTTTGAATTTTTAAATAGCGATCGAATCTTGCTTATTGTTCATAAACAAAATAAGTCGAACCAGCTTGACTATTAATACAGTTAGCTAATTTATCCCCATCTAATCCTGCCGAGCGACGACGACTACCTAAGTCATAACTCGAATCAAAACAATTATCAAAATAACTATTGACAGCAGATTGACAATTATTATCCTGACTACATACCTCGATCATTGATTGTTTAACTTGAGTAGCTGTTTTTGATTTATGGTGGAATTCCCATCCTAAAAAACAACTAGCCATCAGAATTGAAAAACCAATTTTTCTAATTACTTTCATGATTAAGACTTTTTTATAACCAAATAATATGTCTGGCAACCTACGCCTATCAATAGATTAGCTTTCTACTTGCTGAATTTACATCAAGATAAATTCTGATATTTTTTTTAATTAATTAATAAATCTTTAAACATTAAATAAGTGATTGCCGATCTTCAAAAATTGGCAATGAACCAAATTGTCCATTGTCCATTGATGAAGATTTTTAGAAATTTGAGGAACTTTACGCTGATAGTAGAGGTCAAGTATGCAGACAAGGTTAATATTACGAGACTATTTACACCATGAATAAACAAATTCTAACTGTCAATTCTCCAAGAATCATTTTCAGCTTATTAGCAATTGCAACAGTAGGACTTACTCCTCTTTCAGCTAAAGCGGATACGGCTGTAATTCAAGAAAGCACTCAAGAGTCTTACACTACTGGAGAAGGCAATGTTTCTGTGCAAAATTCCAGCCAAGTAAATCGTCAAAGCACATATCATCGAGGTCGCTATGGATACTATACAGATAAAGACGATAGTACAGGTATAGTGCAAAGAAGCTCACAATACTGCGATCAGTATGGGGAATCTAACGTCTGTGTTCAGAATGGAGAACAACGGAATACTACTCGTACTTACCGCCGTCGTCGTTTCTAAACTAGCTTAGTTGCCGTTGAAGATTTAACTAAAAAAACTAAGTCTTGAATTGTAGGAGAGAAGAGGTTTGTTAGTCATCCAATCAGCACTAACTAGCCTTTACCCTCTCCCAATATTAATCTTTAATCGAGGACTAAAACCATGAAATTGAGCAAGCTAACTTGGTTGTTAGCTATTTTGGCATTTCTTGTACCAGTTTCAGCTACTGGTAGCGGTATTGATGTACAAACTGGTAATGTGCGGGCTAGTACCAATCAAGATGGGAGTGTTTATGTGCGGACGGGAAGTACCAGTGTCCAGGTTCCGCCTAGTCCTACCTACAATCGTTGGTCTTTCTGGCGGTTTTGGCAGCAACCTTGGAATCGTAGTTGTCGGAACGAAGTTTATCAAAAAACTACCCAAACTACTCGATCGGGGGGAAGAGTTGTCCATAGTAGTACCAGTACTTCTTCCCATAGTTGTCGTTAAGCCAAAGGAAGTAATTAAATGAACTTAAATAGACTAACATGGGGATTATTATCTTTGCTAAGCTTTCTCAGTGTTTTTTCTACCCCTCGTTCTGTCTCTGCACAATGTGTACAAGGTGTACAAGCTGATGTTTCAGTTCAATACAACATTAGTGGTTCTCGTCAACCAACCGATCGAACTAATGATGTTGAGTTTGACAGTCAAGGTAATTGTCAGGGAAATGTCAGTGTGACTACAGGAGTACAGGGTAATGAAGGAGGTACTGGTAGAGTAAGGCAAAGAAGAGTTGTTCGCCACCGTTTTACAGGTAACAACCATAATGACTTAGGTGTTTCAACAATTCAAATCCAGAGCAATCCAGCGATCGATGTTTATAACCCAGCCGATCGTCTAGAATACTAGTCTTACTATAGGGGTTTAGTCCTACTAAATCCCTATCTCAAGGTAATTAACAAGAAATGGGGTGAGATATTTTTATATCTCGGATATCGGTTTTGACAAGGTCGATAAAATAGAGACTATTCACCCCAACTACACTCTATTGTAAACTCTTAAGGGATTATTGCAAGAATATTTATTTTACAACTAGGTTTTTAGCTGTTAAAATTCGATTCCTGGTTGGGCTTTTACTCCTTGTTCCCGAAAAGGATGTTTAATCAGAGTCATCTCTGTAACCAAGTCGGCTTTTTCGATTAATTCTGCGGGTGCACCACGACCTGTAAGAATCACATGGGAATCCGTTGGTTTTTGGTCTAATCCGTCTAAAATTGTTTGTATATCTAGATAGCCTAGCTTAAGAGCAACATTAATTTCATCCAGTAAAACTAGTTTGTATTCTGGATTAAGGATAAATTGTAAGCCTTGTTCCCAAGCTGCGATCGCTTTTTGAATATCTCTTTGGCGATCTTGAGTTTCCCAAGTAAATCCCTCTCCCATAGCCAAAAATTCTAATTGCCCCTCCCATTTACCTAATACAGCTTTTTCGGCTGGTTCCCATGCACCTTTAATAAATTGAATGATCGCAACTTTATAACCATGTCCAAGGGAACGCAGCACCATTCCCAAAGCAGCAGTAGTTTTACCTTTCCCATTACCCGTATTAACAATAATTAAACCTTTTTCTTTATTTTTCTCTGCTAATCTCTGCTCTTGTACTTCTTTGCGTCGCTGCATTTTTTGCTTGTATTTTTCTGGGTTCATGGTTCTTTGCACTTAAAATTTGTTTAGTAGATATTGATAAAATAAAAAAAACTACCTGTCTTTTTTAACAGGTGAAGGTTGGCACAACTACTTATTACTTAACTGGCAATTTTAAGTTTAGATTTCACTGATAGATCTTGGCGTTCGATTAGCTGAGATTGATAATCTTCTTCTCTTTCTACTTCAGGAGATTGAGTCATTGCATAAATAAGTAACCATCCTATCCAAACTACAAAAGTAGATGCGATCGCGACAATAAATCCTAAAACGTGATTACTAGGGCGTTTCATAATTAATCAATCTTTCTAACATTCCTGACAGGGCTGTTTTATTTTTGGTAATGGGGAAATAGGTAGATACTCATAATTTAGTTCTTTTTTAAGAATATATTAAATAGCTACATTTTCTAAATTCTTCTGCCGTTAGACATAATTATTTTTTTTTAGGTAATTTTACTTCTATTAATCAAGAAAAATTGCTAGCAGGTAAATTTAATGGCGCTCGCTATTATTTATTGATAGATTAAAAACTATTAACCGAGAGGACAAAATCGATTTAAGTTGTCACTAATCAAGCTACCTGTCTTTTTTGACAGGGGAGACAATAAATTGTATCTGCCAACTGATGTTAAAAACTAGTTAGCCCCTGTAACTATAACTAGAGTTCAAAATTTTGTAGTCAAATATACGAGGTTAATGAAACATAGCTCCTAATCTGTTTAAGTAATAACATAGCCCAAAACTAGACTTCGACAGTATTTCAACCTTGGTAGTTGCAATTGGGAAATTAGCAGATGAGAAAGCATTATTCCGTAATAGTTGTGGGGGGTGGACAAGCTGGTCTTTCGATTAGCTATTGTTTAAAGGCTAAAGGTATAGACCACCTTGTCTTAGAAAAAAACCAAATTGGCTATTCTTGGCAAGAAAAACGCTGGGATAGTTTTTGTTTAGTCACTCCCAACTGGCAGTGTACCCTTCCTGGTTATCATTATGCAGGGGAAGAGCCTGACGGATTCATGAAAAAAGAGGAAATCGTATCCTATATAAAAGAGTATGCCAAGTCTTTCAATCCCCCAATTAAAGAAGGAGTTGCCGTATTACGAGTCAAAAAAAATCCATCGAAAGGACTATTTGAACTAACTACATCCCTTGGCAATTATACAGCCGAGCAAGTTGTTATCGCTACTGGTGGCTATCATCTTCCTCAGATACCGAGAATGGCGGAAAGATTCCCTGAAGATATAGTGCAAATCCATTCTTCAGAATACAAAAATCCCCAGTCTTTGCCAGAGGGTGAAATACTAGTAGTAGGTAGTGGTCAGTCAGGATGCCAGATTGCCGAAGACTTACACTTAGTAGGCAAAAAAGTTCATCTTTGCGTTGGTCGCGCACCACGATCGCCACGCAGATATCGAGGTAAAGATGTAGTAGATTGGTTAAACCTTATGGGTTACTACGACCTTACCATCGATGAACATCCCGACAAAGAGAATGTCAGAACTAAAACTAACCACTATGTTACTGGTCGTAATGGCGGTCATGAAATCGATCTGAGAACATTTGCCTTAGAAGGGATGAAACTATATGGTTCTTTAAAGGATATTAAAGCAGAAAATCTCGAATTTAAGCCCAACTTACGCCAAAATCTCGATCGCGCTGATGAGGTGGCAGAAAGTATCAAAAAAACCATCGATGGTTACATCAGTAAGAACCAGATATCTGCACCCACCGAATCACCTTATCAACCAATTTGGCAACCAGAAACAGAAGTTTTAGAACTTAACTACAGAAAAGCTAATATTAGTTCGGTAATTTGGTGTGTTGGCTATCAAACGGATTTTAGCTGGATTGAAGTTCCTGTATTTGATGGTAAAGGTTATCCCAGCCACGATCGCGGTGTTACTAGTGTCAAAGGTTTATACTTCTTAGGTCTTCCTTGGCTATATACCTGGGGTTCGGGAAGATTTTCGGGAATAGCTAGAGATGCCCAATATTTGTCTGACCATATTGTTGCCAAAATGAAATATGCTTATCCTGGTACCTTATTAGCTGTCAATGAAGCTGCGATCGGTTCTTAAAATTAGTTAGTAGTTAGTGGTGGGGGCGAAGGGCTTTCAAGTGTATGTTTTTAATAAAGTTGAAAATCTTAACTCTAGTTAGAACGAAAGAATGGGCTTTTCCCCCTCTGCTTCCTCTGCTTCCTCCGCTTCCTCTGCCCGTCTCAACCGTCAAATCTT
>JBFRWE010000459.1:0-19460 GCA_051439345.1 Xenococcaceae cyanobacterium | reverse complement strand
TAGCAGCTAAGGCATCAGGAAAAACATCTCCTAACCCAATGGTAGGGGCTGTAGTTGTTCGAGAAAGTACAATTGTTGGAGAAGGATTTCATCCAGAGGTGGGTCAACCTCATGCAGAAATTTTTGCCCTACGAGAAGCAGGAGAAAAAGCCAAAGGAGCGGCTATCTATGTTAGCTTAGAGCCTTGTAACTACTACGGACGAACTCCTCCTTGTACAGAAGCTTTAATTGCAGCAGGAGTAAGGAAAGTAGTAGTAGGCATGGTAGACCCAAATCCTCGTGTTTCTGGTGGTGGCATAGCTCGATTACGAGATGCAGGGATAGAAGTAATAGTAGGAGTAGAAGAATCAGCTTGTCGCCAGCTAAATGAAGCTTTTATTCATCGTATTCTGTATCAACTGCCTTTTGGTATGCTTAAATATGCGATGACCTTAGATGGAAAAATTGCTGCTATTTCAGGACATAGTGCTTGGGTAACAACTAAAGCTTCTCGCCATTTAGTGCATCAGATACGTAATACTTGCGATGCAGTAATTATAGGAGGAAATACTGTCCGTCGTGACAATCCTCAGTTAACTACTCATGGTATCAGCGATCGCAATCCTCTGAGAGTAGTTATGACTCGATCTCTAGATTTACCAGCAGAGTGTAATTTATGGAATACAGATATTGCACCCACTCTCATCTTTACTCAGCAAGGTAATAACCCTCAACTACAAAACCAATTAAAAGATCGAGGAGTAGAAATCATAGAATTAGCTGACCTAACTCCGAAAGTAGTCATGAAACAGTTGTACGATCGCGGATTGTCTAAAATTTTATGGGAATGTGGAGGAACTTTAGCAGCAAAAGCGATCGCTGATGGAGTTATACAGAAACTTATGGCATTTATCGCCCCTAAAATTATCGGTGGTTTAACTGCACCTTCTCCTGTTGGCGATTTAAACTTAACCAAAATGACCGATGCTTTACAGTTAGACAAAATCCAGTTACAGGCGATCGATTCAGATATCTTAGTCGAAGGATACTTAATCAAATAACTAATATAACTGTGTACAAAAGTAATTAAATGATCTTAAGTTTTTGTAGTCATTAGTCATTGATTAAAAAGTTAGAAAATTACGGATTTGTGCAAGAAGTATAATGTTGTAATCCCCCTCAGTTTTTAATTAGTTTTTGGTATTACGACGTTGCTCACCTTGGTTTTGACCCCATTCTCTATTGTTAGAGTTTCTTTGTTGAACATTATTATGTGTGGAATGTTGATGGTTATTTGACTCAGTTAATGGTTCTGTTCTTTTGATTGTTCCTTTACCTGGATTATCAAGATAATATTGGTTAATTATTTGATTAATTTCATTATTATTACCTTGAATAGAAGCATCTTGAGTACCTTGTTGAACTATCTGTGAACAAACAGAAAAGCCAGTCAAAGCTATACTAGCAGTACTTACTCCCATAAAAATGCCAGTTTTAATCAACATAGTTTTTTCCTAAATAGAACTAAAGTAAAAATAAGTAAAATGACAAAGACGAGGAATTGAAAGATAAAGTTCCCCAAATAATTTTATCTTTTTAATCTATGGTAATCTTTAAAAATAAAGAATCAGGAAAAATTGCTATTTTCGTGTAGAGAGTAATAATCAATCAGATTATTATATAAGCCAATCGACTATGTTTTTTGCAATCTTGTAAGAGCAGATTATATATTGAAAAAAACCAGTAAATTATTAGGATTATAATCGAGTTTTTTTCTTTTTTAAGCCATTATTTAAATAGGAAATGAATCCATTTTTTTGACAAGGTTGATTGATAGAAACTATTCACGCTTATGAATACTAAAACATTTACTATCGGAACAAAAAGAATTGTTATTGGATTATTAGCAATTGCTACTGTAGGGGTTGTTTCTTTACCAGTCAGAGCAGATGACGCGGTTATACAAGATTCTGTTCAAGAGGCGATTAATACAGGAGAGGGAAACACATCAGTCCAAAATTCTTATCAAGATAGTCGGATTGAGCGCAAGTCCCGCAATAGATATGGTGATTATGATGACAATTCCACTGGCGTTGTCCAAAGCAACGATCAATACTGCGATCAGTTAGGAGAAGACAATCTCTGCGTTCAAAATACTGACCAACGTAGCAACATTCGTCACCAACGTCATCGCTAATAGATTTATTTGTTACTCTTGTACCACTAGTTGAGTGACTTTGGTCGAAGTCCTCCGTCTGTCATCGGCGGAGTCTGCTTCGATTTCGTTAAGGTTCTGATCGACAGTTAAACACTGTCTTAAGATTTAAGTGAGAAAGAGGAAAATTTGTCAGTTCCAAGAGCCAAAAATATATTCCCGTTTCCCCTCTGTGCAGTGTCAGAGAAACTTGAAAGGTTCTTAAAAATGAACATCAGCAATGAATCCTCTTTTCTCCCCATATTGAAAGAGTTGAGGATTCAACTAATGCAACTTAAAAAGCTAATTTTCCTTTTATTTACCTTGGCTTTCTTGTTCCCAGCTACAGCCAATGGTGGTGAGATTAATGTAGAAGCAGGAGATGTCAGAGTCAGAACCGAACAAGGTGGCGGGATTTCTGTCGATACTGGTAGAAATAGAATCGATGTCGATCAGCAAAGAAGTCGCTCTACTCCCTGGTGGAAACCTTGGGAATATTACAACCGTCAACGAAGCAGTAGCAATTGTAGTAGTAGCACTTACCAAAGATCCACACAAACCACTAGAGTTAATGGACAGGTGCAGACAAACAGTATTTCTACAAGTAGTTGTCGCTAACGGAAAGGAATTTTTTGGAGGTAAGTAATGAAATTAAGAGGGTATTATCTGAGCTTGTTGTCTTTTTCAAGCTTTCTGATGGTTGTATCTTCTGTAACTAATTCTGCTACAGCACATTGCGTACAAGCTGATGTGGGGATTCAATACAACATTAGTGGTTCAAAAAAACCAACAGAACGCACGAATGATGTAGATATGCAGAGTAATGGAAGCTGTAGAGGAAATGCCAGCGTAACCACAGGAGTACAAGGCAACGTAGGTGGTAATAATCCAGTGCGCCAAGATCGAAAAGTCCGTCATCGCTTTGAAGGTGGGGATACTGGAGATGGAGGATCGACGGTTCAAATTAGAGCTAATCCCCAAATTGATGTATACAATCCAGCTGATAATTTGGATTACTAAAGCTATTATCTTGAAAGCCAAAAATCCCAATTAAAAAAATCGCATTCCATCAATATTTGTAGGGGTCAACGGCCGTTGACCCCTACAGGGTTGATCGGTCAATATCAAAATCCCATGGTCATATTTTATACCCTTAAATTACCCAGGCAATTAAAAAGGCGATCGCTGTAATTAACAGCTAATAATGTTCAAATATAAACATAGGTTAAGCAAATTTAGCTCGATCGCCAAAAATTAACTCTTCTTTACAAAGATATTGCCCTTACACTTAAGCTAAATATTTTTTTGAGTATTTTTACTTAATTAGATCTTGGCTCTCCATCTTCCCTCAACTTGATTTGCCGTAGGGAATAATTGATTTTTATATTAGCGATCGCTTAAAACTAAATATTGATTGTTTATCTTTTGTACTTATTTATTTTAATTAACAACACAAAAATACTTTGAATGATTATTTAAGATTTTTTGAGACGTGAAGAGGAGTTTGAGTTGCCATAGATATTTTATTGATTCAATAATTCTCTTTTAGTCCATATCTTAATTAAAAATTCGCTTTTTTTTGTGGTGAAGTTAGTCAATAATGCAAATAGACAACCAGCGATACTAAAGCTTTTTAACAGGCGCAAAAAATCGATACGAAGATAACAGAGGAGAAAAATAAGCGTGAAACTAGCAGTTTATGGCAAAGGCGGAATCGGAAAATCTACTACCAGTTGTAATATTTCTGTTGCTTTAGCTAAGAGAGGAAAAAAAGTACTCCAAATTGGTTGTGACCCCAAACACGACAGTACTTTTACCCTGACAGGTTTCTTAATTCCCACCATCATCGACACTTTGCAAGAAAAAGATTTTCACTACGAAGACATTTGGCCTGAAGATGTAATTTATAAAGGCTATGCTGGCGTTGATTGTGTAGAAGCTGGAGGCCCTCCTGCGGGTGCGGGGTGTGGTGGTTATGTAGTAGGGGAAACTGTCAAACTGCTAAAAGAGTTAAATGCTTTTGATGAATATGACGTAATTCTCTTTGATGTTCTTGGTGACGTGGTTTGCGGTGGTTTTGCTGCGCCTCTCAACTATGCAGATTATTGCATGATTGTTACCGACAACGGTTTTGATGCTTTATTTGCAGCTAATCGGATAGCAGCTTCAGTTAGAGAAAAAGCGCGTACTCATACCCTACGTCTAGCTGGTTTGATTGGTAATCGTACTTCCAAGCGAGACTTAATTGAGAAATATATTTCTCACGTACCTATGCCTGTCTTAGAAGTTCTCCCTCTAATTGAAGATATTCGTGTATCTCGTGTGAAAGGTAAAACCCTCTTTGAAATGGCAGATAACGATCCTTCTCTGAATTTTGTTTGTGATTATTACTTAAATATTGCCGATCAAATTTTGGCTAACCCTGAAGGAGTAGTACCTAGTGAAGCACAAGACCGCGAATTATTCACCTTGTTGTCTGATTTTTATCTCAATCCAGAGAAACCAAAAACCGAAGAAGACGAATTAGATTTAATGATGGTTTAAATCCGTAGGGGTGAACTAAACCTAATCATGGTTCAAATTTGTAGGGGCGGTTCGCGAACCGCCCCTACCAGGGATTAAACGACAAACAACATAATTGAGAGAAGAGATTAAAACATGACTTTGGCACAAGAACCTACAGGACTAAACTTTGAATGTGAAACTGGCAATTACCATACATTTTGCCCGATTAGCTGTGTTGCTTGGCTATATCAAAAGATAGAAGATAGTTTCTTTTTAGTAATTGGTACAAAAACTTGTGGTTACTTCCTCCAAAACGCGATGGGAGTAATGATCTTCGCCGAACCTCGCTACGCCATGGCAGAACTAGAAGAAGGAGATATCTCTGCCAAACTCAACGACTACGAAGAATTAAAAAGATTGTGTTTACAAATTAAGCGCGATCGCAATCCTTCTGTTATTGTTTGGATTGGTACTTGTACCACCGAAATCATTAAAATGGACTTAGAAGGATTAGCACCCAAGTTAGAAGCAGAAATCGGTATTCCCATCGTTACCGCCCGCGCTAATGGTTTGGACTATGCTTTCACTCAAGGAGAAGACACTGTACTAGCAGCAATGGCGCATAAGTGTCCTAAAGAAGCACCTAAAGCTGAAGCAGAAAAAGAAGAACGCAACTCCATTTCTAAACTACTTAACTTTGGACGTAAGAAAGAAGAAGTTAGCGCAGAAGAATCTGAGTATTTAGATCATCCTCCTCTAGTATTATTTGGTTCTTTACCCGATCCTGTGGTGACTAACCTTACCCTAGAATTGAAAAAACAGGGTATTAAGGTTTCTGGGTGGCTACCTTCCAAACGTTATACTGAGTTACCTGTAATTGAAGAAGGATATTATACCTGTGGTGTTAATCCTTTCCTATCTCGTACCGCTACTACTTTAATGCGTCGTCGCAAAACCAAATTAATTGGCGCACCCTTCCCTATTGGTCCTGATGGTACTCGTGCTTGGATTGAAAAAATCTGTTCTGTGTTTGGTATAGAACCTAAAGGACTCGAAGAAAGAGAAGCGAAGATTTGGGAAAACTTACAAGAATACATCGGATTAATTCGTGGTAAATCAGTTTTCTTTATGGGAGATAATCTTTTAGAAATCTCTTTAGCCCGTTTCCTAATTCGTTGCGGTATGACTTGTCCTGAAATTGGTATTCCTTATATGGATAAGCGTTACCAAAAAGCTGAATTAGACTTGCTAGAAAAAACTTGTCAAGAAATGGGTGTGCCTCTGCCCACTATTGTCGAAAAACCAGATAACTATAACCAAGTTCAACGCATCTATGAATTGCAACCAGATTTAGTTATTACTGGTATGGCCCACGCTAATCCTTTAGAAGCAAGAGGAATTAATACTAAGTGGTCTGTAGAATTTACCTTTGCCCAGATGCACGGTTTTACTAATGCACGGGATATTTTAGAGTTAGCTACTCGCCCAATGAGAAGAAATAACAATCTCAAAGAATTGGGTTGGGAGAAGCTAGTTAAGGAAGAGGCGAAAGTTTAATTATCTCAATTTAGCGACAAAATACAGCTAGGGGTATGGTTAATCCATATCTCTATTTTTGCTATCTAGACACATCATGACTTAGTTAAAAGATCTTAAAACTGACAGATAAACAATTTCGTCTAAGCGGGAATTACAATACTAGGTAACTCCCGCAATTAAAGCTAACACAAAGAATTTACTTACTTAGTTGATTAAAAAGTACCTAGTAAAATAGCCAGTGTAAATACACAAAAACCAACTAATCCTGCTGCTATAATAACTTCATAGGGCGCGTGATTAGTACTATCTAAATACTCATTCACTTTTTGATCCCGCTCTTCAGGATGCCAAATCATATTTCTCATAATTTGTACCTCATTTGTGGTGATAATTAATTAAAAATTATAGAACTCAAAAAAGGCTTAATTATGACTCTACAAAAAATAAAATTATTTTTTATTTTTATTATTAAAAATTGACTTTATTTCATTAAGATCGATAAAGCTTCAACACACAACCAAAGAGCTATAGATTGCTCATATTATGCTGCAAAGTTGTCAATCCAAATTTTCTAATTCTTGTAAGATATAGTAATCAAGCTTTGTATAGTCTAGAGACTTCTTGGAATAGTTTTCTTTAATGTAGTTATTAATTTCACTACTGGCGTAGATAAATTTCTTCATTCTAGAGAGAAGAATTTGTTCGGGACGATATTTAACTAAAACATTATATAAAACTTCATGTTTTATCTGACCTGTTTTAACTCGTTTGTAGGAGAAGACAGCAATTTCAGGAGGAACAGGCAAGTCTGCATAAAAAGCATAAATTGGAGCATCAGTAAAAATCCACTGAGTATACTCTTTATGTTCTAATAAAACATCAACAACCTCAAATTGTGGAGTTTGATCGCTTTGAATACTGGGTATATCTATCTTAGGTTTCAGTCTAGTTAAAGTAGTAATTAGTAAAATACCTGATAAAACAGGTAATAATATTTTTTTGCTCTTAAATTGATTGATATGGGAAAATGAAGGTTTATTTTGGAAAAATTGTACAAATGGAATAGAACCATAAGCAGCTAACCAAGCTAACGGAATGGAAAGTACTAAATAGTGATGCATCCAGACTGGTTTATGATTAAGAAGAAGAAAACTAGCTATTCCAAACCAAGCAAGGGGAAATAGTCCTTCCCATCTCTGTTGAATGAAAATTACCAAGATACCAAAACACGCCATAAGCAGTAAATCCCAATCTTTCATGGCGGGTTTTCTTAAAGTATCAAAACTATTACTGTTTTGAAATGCTTGTCTAGCTTCTTGGCTAAAATGAGGCCCTAGAAGTTGCTCTTGATTAAGAGCATTAAATAGTAAAGATATTAAACAAAAAACAATCAATAAAGTAGCAAAATACAATAATACATGAATATAGGTTTTTTTCTGTTTTATTTTTAGTAAGATATTATTGATTTGGAAATTCTGAAAATCAAGTAAGAATAACAGAATAATTGGGATTAAAAAAACTGCAAAAAATTTAATCTGCAATGATAATGCAAGCAATCCTGCTGACGTTATAAGCAATAACACATCATACTTCCTTTGCTTATATTGAAAGAGAGTATATATGGATATAATCACCAGAGATAAGGAAGGAACTCCAATCATTACCGCAACACTAAATCGAATAAAACCTTGAGAAGCAGCTAATGATAGTGCGCCAATAAAAGCTGGTATATGTCCTAAATATATTCTAATGGTCTCATACAAAAACCAGATTAAGAGTGCTGAGAATAATAGTGTAAAAAGACGAGCCGAGAAAACTGATTGTCCGACTAATTTGAACCAGAAAGATAAAAGTGCAGAGAATAAAAATGGGTGATCGCTCCAAATCTCTACATGAGGAGCAAATCCTGCTGAATAGAGGAAAGCCCTCATTAATTCTATTCCTTCATCGGTATTTAACTCAAATTCTTGCTGCAAAGGAATAACAAGAGGAACAATTACTATTGCTAACACTAAAAACAACAGTAATAATAGACAATATCTAATTCTAGGATCAATTCTATTTAGCTTCTCTACTAACATTGCTATATATCACTCATACTTGAATAGACTAGTAAATACCAGAGGTAATCGTTTGGAAAATAGTTTAAATAGTTTAATCTTTATCTGTTTTTTCCACTAAAAAAACAGGAGAATAACCAGGTTTTTGATAGGTTTTAACGACAAAATTTTCTTCAAGAAATTCTCGTAAAAGTTGGTTTTCTTTGCCAAGATAAACTAACCACAAACGAGATTTAATGGGTGGTAATGTCCTAAACCAATTCTCTATATCAATCCTTTGAGGATTTTTAACTAAAATTAGTTCCTTATTATAAATAGTTGCAGAGCCACGATAATAGTGATCTAAAGGTAGAGAAACATTATGAATAATCGACCAGACAATGATATCTCCAGGTCGATCGTTGTTATTAATTATCTCCACAATATGTCGATACTGATCGTTAGCTCCCATATAGCGTCGAGCGGAACTGTAATATGTTGCTAATCCACTACTTACGGCAATTAGGTAGATAATCCCTATCCCTATAGCTATTATTCTCCATTTCCGCCAACTTTTAAGAAAACCTACCGCCAGAAGGAGAAAGAGGTAGGGGCAGATAAGCATTAGATAACGGGTAATCCAGATAGAGTAAAAGAGATGAGAAAAGACAAAGATTATCCCCACAGGAAGAAATGTCCAAGTACTAACCCAGAGCAATTTTTCTGAGGATTTTTTTGGCCAAAGGGCAATGCCCAATAAACCTAGCAAACTGAAGATATATACTTGTAAAAACTTAGTCAGATAAGGTGGTGGTGGTGGATAAGAAAAAGCAGTAAATATTCTCAACTCCCGTAAAATGTCTTTCAAACCAGGAATAGGAGGATTTAATTTGTGCGCGCTGGATGAATCTACTATAGAAATAGCTACAGGAATACATAAAACAACAATCAATAAGAATGCGGTAGCAAACCTCAACAAATTTACTCGCTCCTGGCGAAATTTGATAGCTATCAACAAAAGATCGGGAAATAATAAAGCACCATTTAATGGTGTAGTCATAATTGCCAACCATCTCATGCTCGCCCACCATAGGCGGAATGATCGTTTAGTCGGATTTTCCAGGGCATAGGCTAATGCTAAGGTGCCTGCAAGACCCAGAAATACACTCATGGTATAGTAACGAACTTCCTGAGCATGGTTGATGAATAGTGGCGAAAGAGTTAGCATTAGGGCAGCGATCGAGCCTGTTGATTTATTGAATAGGTAACAACCTAATTTGTAGGTTAAAAATACGCTACCTATGGCAAAAATTACTGCTAGACTTCTTAGCCAAACATCACTAGTTCCTAGCTCCATCCAACCTCGAAGAAGGATGTAATAGAGCAAGCGTCCTCTATTAAAATTCAGTTTTTGGGCATCGGAAATACTAGCAAACTCATCGATCCATAGTCCTCTGTGATCGAGTTTATAGGAATATAAAATGACTGCTAATAATAAGATTAAACTAATAAAAACCCAAGATTTTAGTCTATTGATTCGACTAAATTTGTGAGTAAGTTTTACCATAATTAAGGCTGGCTATTGCATACTACTACGTTATTCTGAACCGAAATAAATCTAATACTAGCTAATTTTTACGAACTTAGGTATGAAAATTCTGATGCTCTCCTCAACTTTTCCCTATCCTCCAAGTAGAGGCGGAACGCAAGTCAGGACTTTTAATCTGTTAAAACATCTTAGTAAATGCCATGCTGTTACCCTAGTGACACAGCGTTCTGAGGATATAGGCGATGCAGAAATTAATTCTCTAAGTCAGTACGTAGCCGAATTAGTTGTTTTTCCCCGTCCTCCCAAAACTACGGAAGGGATAGTAGGAAAGATCAAACGTTTTGGACAGTTTTGGCAACAAGGAACTCCCCCCAACGTCTTGTCTACCTATTCACTAGAAATTCAGCAGTGGATCGAGCGTCAAGTTGCATCGGCGGAATTTGACGTTATTACCTGCGAACACAGCATTAATGAAATCTACGTGCAACCTCAATGGCAAGCAAAGCTACCGACTATCTTAAATATTCATAGTTCTGTTTATCGAACTTGTCAAAATCAATTAGCAACAGGAACTTCGGAAAATAAATTGCGCGATCGACTTTATCTTCCTTTACTGCGTCGCTACGAACAAAATTTTTGTCAAAAGTTTTCTCACATAGTCGTAACTACTGAAGAAGACACTCAGCAAGTACTCAAATTCAATCCCCCAGGTAAAGTATGGGTAATTCCTAATGGAGTAGATTTAGAAATATTTTCTGATCGTCCAGTAGATCCAGGCGGACAAAATATTATCTTTTTTGGGGGCATGGATTATATTGCCAATATCGATGCTGCTTGTTTTTTTAGCACAGAAGTTTTGCCCAAATTACAACAGCGACATCCTGGTACGACTTTAAGTATTGTAGGTTCTAATCCTACACCCAAAGTGTTAGCTTTAGCCAAGCTTCCTGGTATTAAAGTAACAGGTCGAGTACCTTCGATCGCGGAATATTTACATCAAGCTGTGGTCTGTGTTATTCCCATGCGGACTGGTTTTGGCATCAAAAATAAAACCCTAGAAGCTATGGCAGCAGGTTGTCCTGTAGTGGGAAGCGATCGCGGTTTAGAAGGTATAGAAGTAGATAGCGATCGAGTTCCTCTCAGAGCTTTAAGAGCTAATACAGTAGATGAATATGTAGAGGCAATTAGTAATCTTTTTAATGATATAGAGTTGAGAGCAAAACTATCCCACAATGGCAGAGAAATGATTGAGCAAGAATATACTTGGTCAAGTCTTGCTCAACTGTATGAACAAGTTATCAAAGCTGATTAATTTAGGAGCAAGCTATACATTTTACATTTAGTGTTTATCATTAATTAAATCTTCAATTTTCTCCATCATTTTAAGAGATTTTACTGACAAAAATTACGTACATTTAGGGAAGTAAATCGTTCTGATTTTCGGGCAAGATAAATTAGTGGGAATTAGCCAAGAAAATACTGCTTATATCCCGTTAGTACAACTAAAATCAGGAAAATTAATCCCATGACTATGCCCAATTTTCTCATTATTGGAGCAGCAAAATCAGGAACAACCGCTTTGCATAAATATTTGCAACAGCACCCTCAAGTTTACATGACACCAAACAAAGAAACTAATTTTTTTGCTTTTGAAGGGGAAGTTATTGATTTTAATGGTCCTGGGGATGAAGGCATTAAAAATTTTTCTATTACCGATTTAGCAACATATCAAGCCGAATTTGAGCAAGTTACTAACGAATTAGCTTTAGGAGAAGCCTGTCCTTCCTATCTTTATCTCCCCAAAGCAGCACAAACAATTAAAAAATATATTCCTAATACTCGTTTGATTGTAATTTTGCGTAATCCACTAGAAAGAGCCTACGCAAACTTCCTTCATCTAATCAGAGACAATCGCGAGCCTCATAGTGATTTTATCTTGGCATTAAAAGATGAAACAACCAGAATCGAAAATAACTGGGAATGGTTTTGGCATTATATTCAAGTTGGTTACTACGGAGCGCAACTACAACGCTATTATGAAATGTTTTCTCCTAGCCAGATCGAGGTTTATCTATACGAAGATTTTAAAACGAAGCCTGTTGAATTAATTCAAGATATTTGTCGCTTCTTAGAAATTGACAGTACATTCGTTCCAGACATGTCTTATCGTCCTAATCGATCGGGAGTACCCAAAAATAGAACGATTCATTCTTTTGTGATGAAGCCTAATCTGCTTAAAGATTTGTTTAAACCTTTATTGCCTGGCATCTTTCGGCAAAATCTTAAAAACAAAGTCAAATATAACAACTTGGAAAAACCACCGATTTCCCAGTCAGCTAGAGAGTATTTAATTAAACTTTATCGAGAAGATATTGTTCAGTGTCAGGATTTAATTAACCGAGATCTTTCATCTTGGTTAGCAGAAGAGGTTAGCTATATTTCAGACTCATAATATTTCTCGTTTCCCCTAATAAGTAGCACGGTAAAGTTAAAGATAAAATACAACAGTTTTATTTCTCTGCCATTTTCCCCTTGTTTTAACTTAATTAAGCCTAACTACTTATTTGGGTCAATCTTGAACTTCTTTACTGCCATTAACTGAACCTAATTGTTGGCGTACATCATCAATTGCCAAATTTAACTGAGCAATTTTATCTTCTAAACTGTGTCGTGCAACTTCAATACTTTCTTCTGTTGTAAATTTTGTTTGTGTACCAGCCTCTATAAAAGATTGTTCTTCTGTCCCAGATTTATTTTCTTGGCGAGAAGATGCTAGTAAAGTGCCTAAGACTCCGCCGATAACACCACCGACAATAGAACCAATTACAAATCCGTTACCAAAACCATCTTGTTGACCCATAACTATATTTTTCCTGATAGAATTTACAACCTCTTTTCTCTAGATTAAAGGAGAATACTAGATAGTAGCTACAAGTTAGTCAAACTAAGTACCAAAAGCTCGATCGCCCGCGTCTCCTAACCCAGGAACAATGTATCCTTTGCTATTTAAGCCTTCATCAATTATTGCAGTGTAGATATTTAAATTAGGATACCCCGCACTTAATTTTTGTAAAGCGGGAGGAGCAGCCACTACAGAAATAATTCTAATAAAGGCAGCATCGACTCCTCGATTAGTCAGTTCTTTCATTGCCATCATAATCGATCCTCCTGTTGCCAACATGGGTTCAAGTATTAAGACACGGATCTCGGGATGAAACTTCTCAGGTAACTTATTTAGATAACAGCTAACTTCTAGAGTTTCTTCATTGCGAACTAAACCTAAATGGTAAGTAGAAGCAATCGGTAATATAGTTTGCGCTCCATCAAGCAAGGCTAAACCTGCTCGGAGAATAGGTATAACCCCAATGGGTACTTCTGGATTAACTAAAGTAGCATCACATTCGGTTAAAGGAGTTTGTACTTTAGTTTCCATGGTTGGTAACCAAGTACGTGTTGCCTCATAAGTTAACCAACGTCCTAGTTCTGTCATTGCGCTTTTAAACAAAACAGGAGGTGTATTGGCATCGCGAGCGACAGCTAGCCAGTGCTTAATAAGAGGATGTTCTGGAACATAAACGCGCAGTTGTATACTCATGAAGGCGATCGATTTTTACTTTTTGCTACCCCTATTCTCGCCTAGGTTTTTACCTCGGTAAATAGACGATAGATTTTGTTGACCTATAATATCTCAGATTTAAACTATAGTGCTAGATTTGCTAACACTTCCATTTCTTTCAGCAATAGAATTCTTCTTGCTAAAGTAGCGTTTGGCATATTTAGCGGAGTAAGAATAGTTGTCAAACTCTTTGCGTTTAACTCCATTAATAATCATCCCAATTACTTGCTTATTAATATTGTTCAGAGTTTCGTTGGCTAATTCTGCACTTTCTCGCTCTACTACTCCTGGGCGACTAATGAACAAAATTCCATCTACTAGTTTAGATAGGGTTAAGACATCAGCAGTAACTGGTAATGGAGGAGCATCAATCAAGATTAAGTCATATTCTTGTCTAGCTCTGACAATTAAGCTACTCATCTCTGGGGAATCTAAAAAGGATAGAGGATTAGACTGTACTGCTCCTGCTGTCAATAAATCTAATTTTGCCATGGGCTGATATAAAGCAGTATGAAAATCTTGAGTTTTGCTAACTACATCTTTAACTCCAAATTGGTTGCTCAGTCCCCAAATATGATGTTGAGATGGCTTTCTTAAGTCACCATCAATGAGTAGTACTCGGCGACCTAATTGGGCAATAGCTGCTGCTAAATTAGCAGTTATGGTTGATTTTCCTTCTTCTGGTAAAGAACTAGTTGTTAACATGACTTGAGGAGCATTTTCCGCAGCCATGAATTTCATATTGGCTTGAATCATGCGATAGAGTTCGCTAGTAAAAGAATCTGGTTCTCTTTGTACTATGACTCCAGCTTGTTTTTCTTCTGATTCTTGAGGAATAACACCTAAAACTTTGTGCGGGAATTTTTCTTTGACTTCAGCAACAGTTTTGAGAGTGCGGTCTTGCATCTCTATTAATAAAATTGACACATTGGAAAATAACAATCCCAGTAAAACTCCAGAAGCTAATAATATTTTACCTCCAGAGCTACCTGTTTCTGGCAACACTGCTCTTTCAATGATTTCAGCATTAGCAGTTTGTTGATTTTCCGTCAATTGTACTTCTTGCAGACTTCCCAGTAGAGTTTCATAAGTAGCCTGGGCTGCTTTAACTTGACGGAGGAGGTCTTGCTCTTCTGTCTCTAGTCTGGGCAGTTCCCTAGCCCTAGATAATTGAACTTGTTGGGATTGATAGAGAGAAGCTAATTGTTTTTGGAGATTTAGCTTGTCAATCTCTACAGTAATATATTTTTCTAGTTGGCTTTCTCTGTTACCGTTATTACCCTTTAGTAAACCCTGAGAAACATTTAAGTCTTGTCCTACTCCTCGTCTAATCTCTTGTTTGAGTCTGCTGTTAAGGTCTGCTTTTTTAGCTTCTAAGCTAACAATAGTGGGATGTTGATCTTGAAATCTTTGTCTTTCTCTAGCTAAGTCTGCTTCAACTGCTCCTAACTCATTGAGAATACTTTGAACTCCAGGAGAGTTACCTACCTGATTAAGCGCGATCGCTTGCTGTAAGTTTATACCAAGTTGTCCCTGCAGTGTAGAAGACTGAGCTATAGTTCCTTGGAGTCGAGCAGCCAAACCAGCAATATCTCGATTAAGATTGGCAATTTGTAGTACAGTAGATTCTGCTTCTTGTTGAAGATCGACTACATTATTGGCTTCTTTAAATCTTCTCAAAGCTGATTCAGCCTTAGCAACAGTTGATTCTACCTGCGGTAGTTGTTTATTGATAAATTCTTTGGCAACAGCTGGCTCTGCTTGGTTCCCTTTTATTTGCTCCTGAATATAGACATCCATGAGAGTATTAACCACTGCTGCTGATACGGCTGGATCTTCGTCTTTGTAGGATATTTCAATTACATCACTACCACCAATCAGCTTTAGGTCCAGTTTTTTTTCTAAAGTATCGGCTTTGAGAGGATTTCCTTCGTCGTCTTCTAGCTGTAGCTTTTCTATGGTTTGTAATAATACTGGGTCAGAAGTAATGACCTGAATTTGTGTACTTAGAGGTGTTTGATTATTTAATAGAGGCTTGAGTGTTCCTAAGTCTTCCCCTACTCCTGTTAAGGAAGAAGCTCTATTTTGCTTAAATAATAGTTTTCCTTGTGCTTCATAGGTTTTTTTGAGCAAAGGAAGCATACAAGCTGTAGCACCCAAAGTTAGCAAAAAGATTACTAAAGCAGGTTTCCAACGTCTTTTAACCTTAATTAAATATGAAGCAAAATTAATGTCAATAGCTTCTCTAGATTCTTCCTGTTGCCCTTTTGATGGGGGATATTCGCCCAAACCGTTGTTGATATATTTATTATTTGTCATAGTATATTCTGGTTAGGAGTTAGTAGATTGCATTTTAAATAACTATTTCCGTGAATTCCTCATCATGTTCTCGCCTTTATGATTAGAAGTCAACATATGGCGTTTCTCGTACTCTACGAATTACAATTCGGTATTTTAGTTCCTGTTGATTAGACGTAATTTCATAACTTTAGAGACTGGTATATATCATTAGATACAGAATTTAGTACTTAGAAGATATTATTTTTCTAGGTATTATAGTTTAATTCAATAAATACTCTATTCTCCTTGGGTTCAGCTTTGTCTTCTGGCTATTTTTTGGTTTTTCATGGCAGTCGCGATCGACGTGGACAAGTAATCTTGTCAAAATTAATATATATCCTCAATAGGGAATTAACGGATAGGTTAATCTTAACTCAGGGAAAATACTCACAACAACATAGTTTAGATCCCGAAAATAACATCCGTAATTATACTGGAAATTGTTTGTCCTCGAATGTTCAAAGAGTAGATTTTCTAAGTAAGATGGAAATCCCATCGATTGGTACCGGCTCTTTAGAATTAACTATCATACCTTTACATAAAAAGATTGAAAAATATGCTGGTTATATTCAGAAATTTGGTTATACACATCTAAAAATTCTGCCGTTATTTTTAACCCCTGGAGTTCATGTCTGTGAAGATATTCCTACTGAAATCTCTCTAGTTAAAAGGTTTCTAGCCAAAGAAATGACTATCGAACTATTACCATATCTGGGTAGTTATCCACAAACGCTGACAATTTTAACTAAACAGTTTACTCCCACAGCAAACGATGGCAAAATTCTCTTAGCTCATGGAACAAGATATCCTCAAGGAAATATTTGGCTACAAAACTTGGCAAATCAATTAAATGCAAGTATTGCTTATTATTCAGTTGTTGGTAGTTTGCAAAGACAAATAGAAACTTTAATCTCGAAGCAAACACAAAAGATTACGATTATTCCTTATTTTCTGTTTCCAGGCAGAATTACCGACGCGATCGCCACTGAAGTACACAAGCTACAACAAGTCTTTCCTAAAACTAAATTAATTTTAGGAAAACCTTTAGGCGAAACAGGAGAATTAGCTAATTTAATTGTTGAGGTGTTAACTAAATGAGTCAGTTCCCAAATTATGTAGGTAAAGTTTATCTAGTTGGTGCAGGACCAGGAGACCCTGGACTGATGACTCTTAGAGGTAAAACTTTACTCGAACACGCAGATGTAGTAGTTTATGATGCCTTAGTTAGTCCAGCTATTTTAGCGATGATTTCTTCTCAGGCTGAAAAAATTAATGCGGGTAAACGTCGAGGTCGTCACTCCAAACTACAAGCGGAAACTACTCAATTATTGATCGCTAAAGCTGAGACTAACGCAGTAGTAGTCAGGCTCAAAGGAGGAGATCCTTTTGTCTTCGGCAGAGGTGGAGAAGAAATGGAAGATTTAGTCAAAGCAGGAGTAAAGGTAGAGGTAGTCCCAGGTATTACTTCTGGTATTGCTGCTCCTGCCTATGCAGGTATTCCTGTAACCCATCGTGGTTATAGTTCTTCAGTAACTTTTGTCACTGGACACGAAGCAGCAGGGAAATACCGTCCCCAAGTTAATTGGCAAGCGATCGCTTCTGGTTCAGAGACTATCGTTATTTATATGGGAGTTCACAACTTACCCCAAATTATTCCTCAACTGATGGCAGGAGGTCTATCTCCCCAAACCCCTATCGCTCTTATTCGCTGGGGTACCCGCCCAGAACAAGCAGAGTTGATGGGGACTCTGGCTAGTATAGTTGAGCAAGTAGAAATAACTGGTTTTGAAGCTCCTGCGGTGGCTGTTATTGGCAAGGTAGTAGATTTACGGAATGTCTTGGGGTTGGGATAAAGAAGGTAGAAGTAAAGACGTAGCATGCTACGTCCGTACGGAAGTCAGGAGTTAGCCATCAACCATCAACTATGAGCTTAAATTAATTGATTCTCCTGTTTGCACTCTCCACAAATTAGCATAGACTCGATTGTTGGCTAACAATTCTTCGTGAGTACCTTTTTCTATTATTTGACCAAATTCTAAGACATAGATACAGTCAGCATGGCGGATAGTGGAAAGACGATGAGCGATCGCAATAGTAGTTCTATTTTGGGTAATCTTTTCTAAAGAACGAGCGATCGCAGCTTCGGTTTCGTTATCTACTGCGGAGGTAGCTTCATCTAAAATCAAAATGGGAGGGTTTTTTAGTACTGCCCGTGCGATCGCGATTCTCTGTCTTTGTCCTCCAGAAAGTTTCTGTCCTCTTTCCCCAACTATAGTGTCGTAACCTTGGGGTAGTTGATTAATAAAATCATGGGCTTCAGCTATTTTCGCAGCAGCAATAACTTGTTCCCTTGTTGCGTGAGAATTACCGTAGGCAATATTATCTCTGACTGTACCGTGGAAGAGAAATACATCTTGACTCACTAAACCAATAGCTTGCCGTAAATCACCTAAGAAAATATCTTTAATATCTCGATCATCTAGAGTTATTCTACCTTCTTCTATTTCATAGAAGCGCAGCAATAGTTTAACCAGAGTACTTTTCCCTGAACCAGTTGAACCAACAATAGCAATCGTTGTTCCTGCGGGTATCTCCAGAGATAGATTTTTAATTACTGCTTTTCTTTCTTTGTAGGCAAAGGTAATATTTTCTAATTTGATTGCACCATTAATTACTTCCATAGGTAAGGCAATATTTCCCGAATGAATAGTGATCGGAGTATCTAACAAATTCATCACGCGGTTCGTAGATGCCATTGCCCTTTGGTACAAATCTAGAGTTTGTCCTAATCTGGTTAAAGGCCACAGCAGTCTTTGAGTAAGAAATACCAAAACACTGTAAGTACCTACTGCCAAACTTCCTTCCACTACTTTCATACCACCGTAAAGAAGTATTGCCGTAAATCCTGCTAAAATTACAATGCGAATCAAAGGAATAAAGGCTGCCGATAGAGCGATCGCTGTTTGGTTACTTTCACGATAGGCTCCACTTTCTCGTCTCAGTCTTTCTAGTTCGTAAGCTTCGGTCGTAAAGCTTTTAATGGTGGTTATACCACTGAGATTATTAGCCAAACGAGAGTTGAGTAAACTAACCTTTTCTCTTACTTGTGCGTAACGGGGTGCTAATCTTTTTTGAAAAGCGATCGATCCCCAAAGAATAATAGGAATAGGTAGCATTGCCATCCAAGCTACATCAGGAGTTAAGACAAAAAATGCCCCACTAATAATTATCACGGTAGTGCCTACTTGCAGTATTTCGTTAGCACCAATATCTAAAAACCTTTCTAGTTGATTGACATCATCATTAAGAATAGAAAGTAATAATCCTGTACTCTTTTCTTCAAAATAAGCTAATTCCAAATCTTGAATATGATCGTAAGCATCTAAACGTAAGTCATGCTGAATATTTTGCGCCAAATTTCGCCACAATCTTTCATAAATATATTCAAAGAGAGATTCAAAACCCCAAACAATTGCTGATAAAACACAAAGAACTAGTAGTTGCCCAAAAACATCTGTAACTCCAAAACGAGCAAGGAGAGAATCTTCCTGTTTAACCACTACATCAACTGCTGCACCAATTAAAGCAGGGGGTGCCAAATCAAAAATTTTGTTGAGTATAGAACAGATAACTGCTTGCCAAATTAAAACCCGATACTTCCTTCCATACTTAAATAAGCGGGTTAAAGGATGTTGATTG
>JBFRWE010000458.1:0-8677 GCA_051439345.1 Xenococcaceae cyanobacterium | reverse complement strand
CTGCCAGCTTTTGGGCTTGAGTTCTCAGTTCATTGATAGTAGTACCAGCTTTTTCTTGTGCATAAGAAGCGAAACCTACTCCCATATAAAAAGCTTTTTTGACAATATCATCGAAACCAGCCATGATCAACTTCCTTTTAAACTTAAAACGAGCTTCTTACTTATAGGATAGAAGGCAAATAACCAAACTGACTAGCAACTTGAGTTAATCTAGACCTAATCTTTTGAACAAATAACCTTTTCTCTTCATTTTGCCACTATTAAGTAGAGTCTTTCAGTGGGGTAGATGTGGCAGAAAAAAATGATACCGAATTGATTTTTTTAGCACTACAGGGAAATACAACTGCATTCAGTCAGCTTGTGTTACGTTATCAACCAATGGCTCAACAAATTGCCAGCAGAATGATTGGTAATGAAGATTTGGCTCAAGAGCTTGTCCAGGATGCTATGTTACAAGCTTATCTTTCTTTGCCTAAACTTCGCGATCCAAAGTGCTTTAAAAGTTGGTTATATGGCATTGTTCTCAATGTTTGCCGTAATGATTTGCGTCGTCGTAAGGTATTTCTCTTTTCCCTGGAAACAATAATAGAAGATTTGGGTACTGAACCATTATCAATAGATATAAGTTCACCAGATCCTCAGCAAGTGGCGGAACAAAAAGAACTTTATGCTGCATTACTAACTGCTATTGATACACTATCTCACAGAAATCGCCTAGCAACTAAATTGTTTTATCAAGAACAACTTAGTCTTCAAGAAGTGGCAGATCGCTTAAATATTTCAGTTGGTGCGGTTAAAGGACGGTTGCACAAATCTCGTCATCAACTGAGAAAACAATTGCTACCTCTTCAAAATCAAATTCAATCTACTTCCCATCAAGAGAAAACAATGACCAATAACACTGTTATCCAAACTAAGAGAGAATTTTGCTGTTCATTTTGTGGCAAAAATCAAAAACAGGTTAAATTGCTGATTGCTGGACCACCTATTGGAGATAACCAACTTTGCATTTGTGATGAGTGTGTGGATATATGTAATAAAATCATTAGCAGACAAACACCCCCATTGACAGAGGAAGAGCTTGAGTCATTAGAAAATTCAAAGAAATTAAGTAATTGAAACGAGATTGTATCAATTGCTTAACTCCTAATGTCGATCGCCGATAGTCCTAGTTTGGGCAATCTCTAATTAGAAGATTTATAACTTTTCAGATTATGAGATTACTCGTTAGACTAATTGGCTTAATTTTAATATTGCTAGGAGTATATTTTTTAGGAGAAAATATTCATTTCACAACTAATCCCTACCCTTTTTGGTGGCGAGGAATTGCTGCGGATGCTTCTATTTTATTCCTTACTCTCGGAGTTTTAATGCTTTTTGCTTTACCTAGTCAAGATAAAAGTTTAGCTTTTGCAGCGATCGCTGTAGGAATTATATTAATTTTTTTCAGCAGTCAGGCTATTCTTAATCCCACTAGTTTATGGCAGTTCTTTTATTCTTTGGTTAGTTTTGTCAGTGGATATCAGTTATTGACGACAGGTCGTCTTAATATTTAATAAGTAGTGTATTAGTTGTTAGATGAGCAATTGGGATTTTAGTCCGCCTCCAGAATCAGATTTAGGCGATCTCGCCAAAGGCGAGGCGCTGCGCGATCGCGAAGTACCCTTAGATGGTAATCATCTCCAGCACAAACGTATCGCTTTACTAATTACTGGTAGTATTGCAGCTATGAAAGCTCCACTGATTGCCCGTGCTTTACGTCGTCAGGGGGCGGATGTGGTCGCTTTTGCCTCTCCAGAAGCTTTACGCTACACCACAATTGATGCTTTGGAATGGAGTACCACTAATGCTGTTGTCACTAAACTTACTGCTGCTGCCGAACATTTAAGTGACGATCGTCCTTTTGCTGCTTATTTGGTTGCCCCTGCTACCTATAACACTATCAACAAAATGGCTTTAGGAATTGCCGATGGGGTAATTACTTCTACTCTAGGATCGGCAATGGGAAGAATGGAGAGAGGAAAAAGCAAAGTTTTAGTTGCTCCTACTATGCACGGTAGTTTACACAATTCCATTTTGATTCAATCCCTAAAAAAGTTACAAACTATGGGGGTAAAAGTAATACCACCCCGTATAGATTATGGAAAAAATAATCTTCCTGAAGAAAAAGAGATTGTCACGGAAGTTGCTCGTGCTGTTAGTCGATCGCCACTAACAGAAGTTTATATTATGGTAACAGGGGGAGCTACTCCTGTCCCTATTGATAATATTCGTCGTATAACCAATCGCTTTACAGGCAAATTAGGAATTGAAATCGCTCATGAATTATATCTTCGTGGGGCAAATGTTTGCCTAATTCATGGACAAGGCAACTATTTACCTCCAAGCTATCTTCCTCACCAAATCATTACTACTTATCAAGAATATCGCACTAAAGTAATCGAAGAATTACAAAATCATCCCTATCATTTTGGTATTTTTTCGGCTGCTGTGGCTGATTATCAACCAGAGCGAGTTTTTCCTGGCAAAATTCCCAGTGGTGGGGTATTAAAAACAATTAATCTTGTCCCTACTGCCAAAGTAATTACAGAAGTACATAATAATTTTCCTGAGTTATGTATGGTAACTTTTAAGTATCAAGAAAATATTAGTCATGAAGAGTTAATAGCTATAGCCCAAGACAGATTAAAACAAGGTTACCCTCTAGTTGTAGCTAATCGAGGAGAAGAAAAAGGCATTAATGGAGAACAGGTTGCTTATTTAGTAACTAGAGAAGATAAGCCACTGCAAGTAACTGGCAAAAAACAAATCGCGATCGAGTTATCCAACTATCTAGAAAAGAAAATTAACAATTAGATTATCTGTTTATCTATAGACACTAGAAAACAGCCATGAATGCGCCAACTATGATCTTGTTGTTGCTGCATAATATAAACAGCTTGAACTAATTCTCCTTTTTCATCCATTAAGATTACTATTTGGGCAGGATAATAATCAATAGTTGTGAATCCACGAAATATTATCGATCTAGGACGATAAACGGCTGGATAGCTTTCTTTTACCATGGTAATAAATTTGTCTGGTGTCCCAAATTGTTTTTGAATAGCCTTACTAGCAATAGCAAAAGCTTCTACTGCATCGTCTCTCTGAAAAGCTTCTATTTGTTTTTCTATTATTTTACGAATAGCTACTCTATCGTTTTCCGTAATATACATAGTTTCCCCTCAAACCCTCTAGATAAATTTAGCAGTTTAATGTAGAGATTTTTTTAAAGAAGTATTCAAGAAACGAGCCAAAAATATTTCTATCTTTACTTTTTTCTTTCAATAAGGTGAGATGTCCGTAGCCTTGGGGCGCAGGGCTACTGCTTGTGGAGGAACTGTCAGACTAGGTGGTGGGCGTAAAAAATCTACTACTGAGCAAGTTCCAGTGAATCAAGAATCCCTAACCTACTTCGTTGAGGTTAGGGAGCGTCAAAAAACCTCGCTCTTTTGTTCACATCTGTGATGGGTATAAGTTTCCCGTTTCCATACTTTTCTGCTAGATAAATACAAATTGCTGCACTTTCAGAGATACCCAATTTTCCATCCTGTAAGTATGGTATCTTTTGCCCAGAATGCATTTTGGTGTAGGCAGATGTAAAGGTTTGTCCAGATCTTGACTCAATTGGCTCAATAACATAGGGAATATTCAATTCGTGCAGTGTCCAATGTACTCTTAGAGAGCGCAAACTTTTAATACCATAAAGTATCATAGTACCCGTATTGAAATCTCCATAATTCTCGTTCATAACTTTAGATATTTAAAAATTAGGAGTCAACATTTTGAAGTTTAAAAGTGGTATTTTTCTACTAACTATTATCTGTATTATTGCCACAGGATTAGGTGTTTTTCTCCTGGGAGGAATCGATCGAGAACAGTTACAAATCTGGTTAGCAGAAATGGGTATTTGGGCTCCTATAATTTATGTTCTACTCTATACCATAGGAACATTATTAATTTTGCCCTCTACTCCTCTTAATCTTACAGGTGGAGCAATTTTTGGTATTGGATGGGGTACATTATGGACAACTGTAGCAGCCATAATAGCAGCTATAACTGCTTTTGCTTTTACTCGGACAGTAGGAAGGGAATTAATTGCCCAAAAGCTAGCAGGACGTTGGGAAGCAATAGATGCAGAAATGCGAGAGGGTGGTTTATTTTATATGTTTGCCATCCGTCTTTTGCCGATTATTCCTTATGGATTAGTTAATTTTGCTGCGGGTTTAACTTCAATTCGTTTTCGAGATTATTTAACTGGTACTATTTTAGGTACATTGCCAGGAGTATTACCCTTTGTCATGATGGGTTCTGGATTACAAGCACTTTCCGAAGGTAATATTTTCCCTCTAATGTTTGCTTTTACCTTAACAGCAATTTTGGTGGGTGGTGCTACTTGGTATCGTCGCCGTCGTCAAAATCCAGCAACTGCCTTGCAAAAAACTGAGCAAAAACGTCGTAAATAGTTAGTAGTTAGTAGTTCGTAGTTAGTTATTGGGATAATTCCTGATTGCTATAACTTTAGATCTATCTGCTAGAATTCACAGGATTTTGACCATAAAAAGGTACTACCTCTTGCCAAGTAGTTAACTTTCCTGTTTGCCATTGTTGATAAGCCAACTCCAAAACACAGGGAACAGTCTTCGCTAAATTATTAGGAGCTTCAATTATTCGGTACGATCGATCTAAATTAGTCAAGGTTTTTTGCCATTCTTCTAAGGTCATTGTTGTATCAGTAAGATAGGTTTGTAGGCTATTATCTTTAAGCCTAAACTGATAAATAGCTACAAATAATTGCCCCTGCCTTGCTTTCATTTGTACAGCTAAAAGACAGTTATTTAAATTGTTGCTTTCCGATGGTATTTTTCTATTTTTATTCACATATTCTAAAGCTACAGCAGCTAAACTAGAAATACCAAATAAAGGTATATTTAACTGTTGTGCTAGAGTACGAGCAGCAACTACACCAATCCTTGTTCCTGTAAAACCACCAGGACCTTTGGCAACAGCAATAAATTGTAAATCTTGCCAAGTTTGTGGCTGAAGAATTTCTCCAAGACTTTTATGTAAATAAACTGATAAATCTCTTCCCAAATCCCACACTTGACTACGATTATTATCAACAAAATTACTAAGACATATTCCCAGTTGAGGAGTAGTTGTATGGAAAGCAAGACCATACTTATTGGGATTAAAAGTTTGCATATTTAGAATAGGTAGTAGGTATTAGGTAGTAGGTATTAGGAACTAAAACTTAATTAAGATCTGGAATTGTTAATTAATTAACCTGAGTTCGGATAAGCTAAAACACTAATTATTTCTTTGCCATATAAACGCTTGAAATACTCGTTGTCCATTGTCCATTTTAATTATTTATTTCTGGTAGTGGCTGTTGAAGTATTTCACTGGCTTTTTGAAAGTCTCCCATTGCTCCGTCAAAGTCTTGTAGTTGGAGACGAATATTACCTCGATTGTAATAAGCATCAATTAAATTAGGACTAATTTTTAAAGCTTGAGTATAGTCATCGATCGCACCTTGATAATCTTGCAAATGTACCTTGACATTCGCTCTATGGTAATAGGCATCAGCATGATTAGGCTTAATTTGAACAACTTTAGTATAGTCAGTTATTGCACCTTGATAGTCTTTACTCTGCAAACGAATATTAGCCCTATTTAGATAAATCTCTACATTATTTGGTTGTATCTGCAAAGCACGATTATAGTCAGCGATCGCTTGAGAATAATCTTCTAAGTAAGCATAGGTTAAACCCCTATTGAGATAAGCCTGAGTCCATTTCGGATTAATTTGCAAAACATTATTGTAGTCAGCGATCGCCTTTTCATAATCGCCCAGTTGAGTATAAGCTAATCCTCGATGATAATAAATAGAAGCAGAGAAAGATTTTTTTTGAAGATTAAGACGGAGAGCTTCGGTAAAATCATCAACTGCTACCTGAAAATTTTCTAAGCGATTATGGATGAGTCCACGTTGGGAATAGACCTCTGCGTATTGAGGATTAATTGCTAGAGCTTGATTATAATCACTAAAAGCACCTTGATAATCTTCTACTTGGGTACGGGTAATTCCTCGACTCAAATAAGCTTGAGCTAAATCTGGTTTAATTTCTATGGAGCGATCGAAATCTTTTAGTGCTTCTTGATATTTTTTCAGACGAGCCAAGGCTAAACCACGATTTAAATAGGCTTCTGCGGAGCGGGGATTTTGCTGTAAAACTTTAGTAAAATCATCGATCGCGCCTTGGTAATTTCTAGATTGAATCCGTTTAATTCCCCTAGAAAAATAAAACTCAGAATCTTGATTCAATTGGGCAATAATTATCTGATTTGTTGCAGCTACAGCTTGTTCTATCTGAGAATTTGCTCCTGTCATTAACACCGACACAAGCACAGCTATTGTTAGCGAAAGGCTACTGATTCTCTTATTTTTCATAAAACCCTGACTCCTATCAAGGATAAAGATTCAATCAATGCAATGTTAAATGCAATATTAATTTACAAAGCTGTTAGCTGTTAGCCCAAAGTCATCTGCAAACTTACAAAATAAAGGGAGCGAGCTATTTGGTTCTAAATACCATACTAAATAGAATAAATCATATCAACTAGAAACGTTTGAGATGAATATAGATTATACAGAGCGTCAGATCAATGAGATTATCGGGCGTTACCATTCCGACTATGCCACTCTTAGGCGGGAATTTATCGGTTATCAGATGATGGAACGAGATAAGGGATCTATAAGCGTTTACCCACAAATCTTGGGAAATCTGAAGCTGAAATTATGAAACATAGAGCTTAACTTTAGCTATTTATTATTTTTATTTTTTCCGCTTCCAGAAACTACAATCAACTTCTTCTTTAGGATTGGAAGCTTCATCTTGTTTTAGTTGTTCTATATATTCCTGATTAGCTGCTTCATCAACTACCCATCTGAACTGATTTACATCCCACAAACCTTTGTAAATAGCTTCTTCCCAATAGCAAGCAGACTTAATTTGCGATGAAGTAAGATTGCGAGCGTCAATTAAGTAAGCAAGATGGAGGTTGGCACTAGAAAGATAGGCATCAGATAAGTTAGCACGATAGAGATAGGCACGGGAGAGATTGGCACGATAGAGGTAAGCAGTAGAGAAGTCTGCATTATAGAGATGAGCGCGATGCAGATTAGCATCATAAAAGTCAGCACGATAGAGATAAGCACTGGAGAGATAAGAATTGGAAAGATTAGCACTGGAGAGATTGGTGCTATAGAGGTAGGCATTAGAAATGTGAGCAAATTTAAGATTGGCGTTAATTAGGTTCGCACTGGAGAGATCTGTGCTGGAGAGGTTCGTGCTTTCTAGGTTAGCACTTTCGAGATTGGCATGGGCAAGATTGGCATTTTCAAAGTTGACACTGGAGAGATTGGCATGGGCAAGATTGGCACTGGCAACATTAGCACCAGCAATATTGGCACTTTCAAGCTTGGCATGGGCAAGGTTAGCACGATAAAGACGCGCAGAAGTTAAATCATAAGATTTTAAGCTTTGTCTTGCTTTTACTAGTTTTTCTAAAGCCGGAATTGTATTAGAACAATTTTGCTGTTTTTCTGCACACTCTCGAATTAATTTTTTATTTTTATAAATTTGAATTTCTCTGTGTATGAAGTAGCCACCGATAGATATTCCCAATAAAATAAAAACTAGGAATTTTAAACGATTATTTTTTTTTGACCCAATACTTCTGGCGAACAAGGCTTCATCCAATCTTAATTTATATGTATTCTAATCTTAACAAAATAAAGTAATCATAATCACTTAGTTTAAAAAATCCCAAAACATTTTCTTTAACTATTGATTTTGGCAACATCAATAAATAGTTTTTGTCCGATCGCAGTGGCTAAATCTGCTCTTCCTGCTTCAATTAAAGCTCGATCGCGTATCCGACAAGAATCACACAAACCACAGGGTTGTTCTTCTCCTTTGTAACAAGACCAAGTTTCCGCAATAGGTACTCCTAAACTAAGAGCGCGGTTAACTATATCTACTTTAGAATCTTTAACTAAAGGGGCAATTAACTCGATTGAGTTACCTTCTATTGCTGCTTTAGAAGAAAGATTGGCTAATTGCTGATAAGCTTCTAGATATTCGGGACGACAATCTGGGTAGCCAGAATAATCTACAGCATTGATACCGAGATAAATTGCTTGAGCATTTTTGGCTTCTGCTAGAGAAAGAGCGATCGCAATGAAAACAGTATTTCTACCTGGCACATAAGTAGAAGGAATCGTATCTGGTTGTATTCCCTCTTGAGGTAAAAATATCGATTCATCAGTTAAGGATGAGCCACCCCACTGAGATAAGTTGACATCAACGGTAAAATGTTCTTTAATCTCAAGAGCTTTAGCAATTTTTTGGGCTGCTTGTAATTCTTTTTGATGACGTTGCCCATAACGAAACGAGAGGGCAATTACATCATACCCATCTGCTTGAGCGATCGCTGTAGTTGTTGCTGAATCCAAACCTCCAGACAGTAAAACAACTGCTTTTTTCATTGAATTTCTAGAAATTTATGGGTTTGTAAACTAATGCGCCATTGAGGATGTTGAAGTACATAATCGAATATTAGTTCTTGACTC
>JBFRWE010000457.1:0-6290 GCA_051439345.1 Xenococcaceae cyanobacterium | reverse complement strand
CCTACTATAAATTCAATCTTGCTCCAGGAGAAACCAAAGTAGTTCGACTAAGACTGAGTGATGTTGAAAATTTTGCCACTCCTTTTGGCCCTGAATTTGCCTCAACATTTAAAAAATGCCAGGCTGAAGCAGACGAATTTTATCAGGCTGTTACTCCCTTTGAGCAACTCTCTGAGGAGATGCGGAATGTCCAAAGACAAGCATTTGCAGGAATGCTATGGAGTAAGCAATTTTTCTATTATGTTGTACAGGATTGGCTCGATGGAGACCCAGATAATTCCCCACCTGAGTCACGCAAGTATGGCAGAAACAAGGAGTGGACTCATTTGTTTAACGAAGATATTATTTCCATGCCTGATAAATGGGAATATCCTTGGTTTGCAGCTTGGGATTTAGCATTTCATACTATTCCTTTGTCCTTAATTGACCCAGATTTTGCTAAAAAACAACTGTATCTCTTCACTAGAGAATGGTATATGCACCCTAATGGTCAAATACCAGCCTATGAGTGGAACTTTAGTGATGTAAATCCCCCTGTTCACGGTTGGGCAGCTTGGCGGGTTTATAAAATAGAACAATCGATGTATGGCGAAACAGACCGCACTTTTTTAGAGCAAATATTCCAAAAATTGTCCCTCTACTTTACTTGGTGGGTCAACCGTAAAGATGAAGAAGGTAACAATCTATTTGGTGGTGGCTTCCTGGGATTAGATAATATCGGCGTTTTCGATCGCAGTAATCTGAGAATTGCTGGTGCTAGTATCGAGCAGTCCGATGGCACTAGCTGGATGGGGATGTTTTGCCTGAACTTGTTGAAAATGGCTACAGAACTCGCTAAAGGAAATGCCGATGGAAAAGTCTACGGCGATATGGCATCTAAGTTTTTCCAGCATTTTCTACTAATTGCCGATGCCCTAAATAAAATTGGCGGGGGCGAAGTCAATATCTGGGATGAGGAAGATAACTTTTATTATGATATTTTGCAAGTTCCTCAAAATGCCTTGCCTGAAGGAAACGATCCTTTCTCTTTCTCGATGAAACTCCGTTCTATGGTAGGTTTGATACCCTTGTTTGCAGTAGAAGCGATCGATCGAGAATCACTGGATAAGTATTTAAAATCGAAATTCAAAGATAGGTTTGACTGGTTTATTAATAACCGCAAAGATTTGACAGCCCATGAAAATATTTATTTAGAAGAGACAGCCAGTAATCTTATGGATGGGGGGCTTGCTTTATCTTTAGTCAGTCCCGACAGACTGCGTTTAATTCTCCAGAGAATGCTAGATGAAGCTGAATTTTTCAGTCCTTATGGCATCCGTGGATTGTCCAAAATTCATGAACCAGGTCAACAAGCATATCAGTTACCTTTTGCAATCAAAACAGAAGATGGCAACATTATTAGTCCTAGGGTTGAATACGAGCCAGCAGAATCACGTTTTGGCTTGTTTGGTGGCAACTCTAATTGGCGGGGTCCTGTTTGGTTTCCAGTGAATTTCTTGATTATTGAATCTCTCCAGAAGTTCCACCGCTATTTAGGAGATGATTTTAAAGTAGAATGCCCCACTGGTTCGGGCAAAATGAAAAATCTCTGGGAAGTAGCTGAGGAAATTTCTGAGCGGTTAATTAGCATTTTCTTACCCCAAGAAGATAATGCCAATCCAGATAATAGAGCAGTGTATGGAAATATAGAGAAGTTCCAAACTGACCCTAACTGGAATAAATACGTTCTTTTCTACGAATATTTTCATGGAGATATTGGCGCGGGAATTGGAGCGAGTCATCAAACAGGTTGGACAGGAGTAGTAGCTAAACTGATCCAACAGCATGGAAAATATGCCTGTCAAGGCAAATGTCCTCAGTAGCAAATGTGACTGCTTTTCGATCGAGGCAGAGGGTCAAAGGTTCGACTATCGAGAAGAAAAATAACTAATGCCCTCTGTCTATCTTACCCAATCGTTTTTTTGGGTGGAACGGACATCTTAAGTGCCAGGAAAAACTTCAGGCACCGTGTCCTCAAGAATTTGGATAACGTAAGCATCCAAGTACTTTGTATCCATTACAAAAAGAAATGCTCTATCTATTACCTTAGATTATAAAGATGAAGCATTAGACCGAGAAGCAAATATAAAAACTTGCATAACAGATATTCAAGAACAACTAAATATAGCGTTAGACAACATTGATAATTTATTGATAATTTACCTATTGGTTGGAATTGGTCAGCACCATTAAAAGAGCAATTCAGTCCCTTGAATATTCCTCATATATTTAATACAATTGTCGGTTGGTTGATGAGTGCTATAGCTGTTTCTATGGGGGCACCCTTTTGGTTTACTGTTCTCAGAAATTTAATCAATTTTAAATCAACTCAAACAAGTCAAAAAACCAAATGAATACAACAAATTTTTTGCAGACTAAAAAAAATATATTTTTACTGCTAAGTATATTTTTTCTGATTATTAGTATTGGTCTGACTTGGTTAATGTTTACTACTAATTCAGACAAGAAAACTATTGCCGAGCAAACTTCTCTCTTACCTCCTCAAGTCTATTACAACGCCCTAAAAGATGTGGAGGAAGCAAAATTAGAGGAAATATCAACAAATCTTACTGCTATTGTTAAAGATAATCCGATGATTCAGTGGCAAGGCGATCGCGTTAAAGTAGCAACATTTACTAATCATAAATATGAGGTTGGCTCTACAGCCCCTCAGCCAGTAGATATTTGGGTAACTGTAGTACCAGAATTAAAAAATTTTTGTACTGGTTATGATGCTAATGAAGAGAATGTAGTACTGCGATTAGAACAACTTTTAGGATTACCTCCTAGTCATAAAAAATCTAAAAATATTGTCGAATTTTGGGCAGCCCCCCAAGATATGTTTCGACCAACTCCAGACCCAGAAATTAGCGATCGCGAAGCTGAATTAGAATTTCGACAAGCTAATAACTTTCTATCAGTTTCAGAAGAATATAGAAGCTGGTTTAACAACAGATTAAACGAATTTAATAGTCAATTAAAAGATATGAAGCCAGGCAAAATACCTTTTCCCTGGACAAGATTAGGATACACCTACGATTGGGGAGAATCGGAAAATCATATTGGCTTGAGTGAATTTGTGGTTAGAAAAGGAGCGGATATTGAAATTGATTCGGTATCGACAGTCAATAATTATTGTCAGGCGACTACTCTGTCAAAGCTGAATTGAAGATTTTTTCATGATCAAGATAAATAATGTTACGAACCTAGTAAGGTGAGCAAAATTGGTTTTCGAGATAAGTTATTGAATTGACAGTCAAGTTTTTCCCACCCTACTTCGTATCTTCTATTAATAGGTATTTTTTCTTAATAATGACCAAAGTTGCTCATTGTCAAAATCAGCAAGAGTCATACTTGCTCCTGCTGTTAGTAATGTTTCTGAACTATGAGTAGAAGTAACACCAATGGTATATATTCCCGCAGCGACAGCAGAGTGAATACCTGTAGTAGAATCTTCAAAAGCGATCGCATTTTGACTATCTACGCCTAAACGATTTAATGCCATTTGATAGGGTGCGGGGTCTGGTTTTCCTGGGGGTGCATCTTCCGCTAAAATCACCGTGGGGAATGTAGCCGTTAGGTCTAAAACTTCCAAAGTGTGGATAGCATTGTTGCGAGGTGCATTCGTAACTACAGCTTGTTTGAGTTCATTTTGTTTAATCCATTGAAGTAGTTTTGTTAAACCTGGTGTTGGTGATAAGGTTTGTGCTAATTCTCGGTAACGCTTTTCCTTGGTTTCAGCAAATTGCCATCCTTCCTCAACAGACAATTGAGGCAAAATATCTCTAAGGATCTCTTCGTTGACTTTTCCAGAAATACGTTGTTGATAAAAAGCAAGATCTATCTGTAAACCATATTCTGCTAGTATCTTTTGCCAGATAGCAAAATGTAAAGTATCGGTATTGGCTAAAGTTCCATCAAGGTCAAATAAAATAGCAGCAAGCATAAAACCTATTTTGAATTAGGAGGTAACATATTCACTAATTACTATATCTATCTCTGTTGTTATTGCAATCCTCAATCATGAACTTGAATGGCGATAAAGCTTTATTGAAATACGAATATTTATTTGCGACGATCGAAAAATTGATCATGCACCATTCTCCTAGTGGAGTGGAAAGAGAAATAGACAAGTTTTTACTCGAATATTGTCAAGCTTTAGGAGTAGAAACCTGGCAAGATCGAGCAGGTAATATTATTATCAAGATTCCTGGTTTAGATTCTACCAGAGCGATCGCCATTACAGGGCATAAAGATGAAATTGGCGCGATCGTCAAATCTATCGATGAACAAGGATGTCTGCAAGTACGTAAATTAGGTGGTTCTTTCCCGTGGGTATATGGAGAGGGAGTAGTAGATATCTTAGGAGATAAAGAAACAATTAGCGGTATTCTTTGTTTTGGTTCTCGTCATGTTTCCCATGAATCACCACAAAAAGCGCAACAGCAAGATGAACCGCTTCTGTGGGAAGATGCTTGGGTAGAAACTAAATATAGCCTGGAAGAACTAACCACAGCAGGAGTACGCCCTGGTAGTAGAGTTGTAGTAGGCAAACACCGCAAAAAGCCAATTCGTCTCAAAGACTATATTGCTGGCTATACCCTAGATAATAAAGCTTCAGTGGCAATTTTACTATCATTAGCCAAATATTTAAAACAACCAGTAGTAGATGTATATTTAGTTGCTTCAGCTAAAGAAGAAGTAGGGGCAATTGGGGCATTATTCTTTACCCAAAATCAATCTTTAGATGCCCTAATCGCTTTAGAAATTTGTCCTCTCTCTTCAGAATATCCGATTCAAGAAGGGGAAATTCCTGTTTTATTATCTCAAGATAGTTATGGCATTTATGATGAAAATTTGAATGCTAATTTAGCTCAAGCAGCCAATGAAGCACAAGTTCCTTTACAATTCGCTGCTATTACTGGTTTTGGCAGTGATGCTTCTATTGCCATGAAATTTGGTCATGTTTCTCGTGCTGCCTGTTTGGGTTTTCCTACGGAAAATACTCATGGTTACGAAATTGCTCATCTAGGTGCGATCGCTAATTGTATCAAGATTCTCTTAACCTATTGCATTACAGAATTTGAATAAACCGCTTTTTGAGATGGGAAAAAATTCTAGACACCACAGCCTAAGCTATAATCAGTTGGCAGTTAGCAAGATTTTCTAAGAATTTCTAACTGTTTCTTTGTCATTACATTTGTTCAGGCAAAATCACAGATGGACTATAAACAAGCTGGTGTTGATATCGAAGCGGGACGTTCCTTTGTTGAGAAGATTAAACGGGATGTGCAAAGTACTTATCGTCCTGAAGTCATAGGAGGACTAGGAGGCTTCGGGGGTTGTTTTCAGTTACCATCTGGATATAAAGAACCAGTTTTAGTTTCAGGTACAGATGGAGTAGGCACTAAACTTAAAATTGCCCAAGAACTAAATCGTCACGATACAGTAGGTATTGATTTAGTGGCAATGTGTGTAAATGATATTCTTACTTCTTCGGCTGAACCATTATTTTTTTTGGATTATTTAGCCACAGGTAAACTAAATCCGCAACAATTAGCACAAGTGGTTCAAGGCATTGGGGAAGGATGTCGTCAAAGTGGTTGCACTCTTTTAGGAGGAGAAACAGCCGAAATGCCTGGGTTTTATCAATTAGGAGAATACGACATCGCTGGTTTTTGTGTTGGGGTAGTTGAAAAAAGCCAATTACTCGATGGTTCGCAAGTACAAGCCAGAGATGTAGCTATTGGTTTAGCTAGTTCAGGAGTTCATAGTAATGGTTTTAGTTTAGTCAGAAAGATTATCGCAACCAACAATTTAGCTTGGAGCGATCGACCTAAAATATTAGCAGGTAAAACTCTAGGGGAAGTTTTGCTTACTCCTACCCAAATCTACGTCAAACCTATTTTAGCAGCTTTAAAAACAGACATAGATATTCATGGTATGGCACATATCACTGGTGGTGGTTTACCAGAAAATCTGCCCCGTTGTTTAGGTCAAGGTAAGTCTGTTCGGGTTAATCTCGATAGTTGGTCAGTTTTGCCTATTTTCCAATGGTTAGCAGAAACAGGCAAGGTAAATTCTGATGCTATGCTAGAAACTTTTAATATGGGTATTGGATTTGTGGTTATAGTCTCCCCAGAACAAGCAGAGTTTACTATTAACTGGTTTGAATCTCAAAAAATTGCTGCTTACTCGATCGGTGTGGTGACAGAAGGAGATGGTAGTCTAATCTTAGCGTAGAGATATTA
>JBFRWE010000456.1:0-3462 GCA_051439345.1 Xenococcaceae cyanobacterium | reverse complement strand
ATACGGCTTTAAGCTGGTGTCGGCGGGAATAGCGATCGCGATGAAGATTTAGCGCTCGCCTGGTACAGGATTAACACTCTAGTCAGAAGGGTAAGTGTACCTCATGAATCCGAGAAACGCTATATCTAGGAAAAACATGAGAATTGAGATAATACCATTTCTCAAAAGTAATCGGAGAGATAAAAAACTAATTGAAAGCAAGTAAAAAGCTCAAAACTACTATCCTCCCTACACCCTAACCCCTAACACCTACCATCACCGAAGTCTCTAGTTATTTACGAGAACTGGTATAACCTATTAAAATTTACGGTGATAGTTTAACAATGAGAGGATGATCTGCCACTTGAAGTTCTATTTTTTGGGGATTTCTAAACTCTTGGAAAGATTTAGCAGAGTAAAGAGGTTGATAAGCTTTGGCTTTACGAATTTTGGTTGTAAGCATTAGCTTGATAGACTCCGATGGGACTATAATATCCTTTTTTTTGGGGACATCGTAGCTGAGAACATCTTGCCAAAGAATTAGATAGAATTTGCCATCTTGTTTTTGTAAGAGGGTATGGTTGATGTTATCTGTATTTCCTACGATCTTGTAGTCTAAGTAATTTAGGGGTAAAGTTTCTGTGTTCGAGTTTTGAGAATCTTCTAGTATACTTATCAAGTTTTTCAAAGCAACAAAAGCTGGTTTTTCAGAGCCATCGTACCTTAATAAACCGTAGTTGAAAGTAGGATTATCGGCTTGAGGATTAGACTTCAAATCAAGTAGTTGATGAATATAAGTTCGCTCAATTCCTCGATTAAAATATTCTAAAAATAAGCGGGGTAAATATTTGGCAGAGGCTTGCTCGGAAATACCATATTTATTAATGGCATTATGATAACCAGATTCGGTAGCCATAATAGCTTCAGAATTACAAGAAATTTTAGCTGCTGGTATCCACTTCTTATCCATTCTGTGAGTTGGTGATTTCCCGCCACGAGGATAACTATGAATGTTGGCAATATCACAATCTAGTTTTCCTAATTGAGAGATATGCTGTAATTCTGCTACGGATGAACTTAAGACTGGTAGAGCAGAAGTTGCGGGGTCTGTTTTAATTGCTTGATAAAGGTCTCTTTGAAAATCTCTTACTCCTTGAGGATAATTTTTCCCCTGATACTTTAGCCTGGGATTTAGATCCCATTCATTAGGTCCTTCTACTGCTTCGATCGATCCCGTTAAGTTTTTTGCTAATGTCACTGCATTTTCTGGAGTTACTTTCCAGCGTGGATCCATAATTAGGGTAGACTTAATACCAATAGTGGCTAAATCATTCAACTTTGCTTGAATATGAGGATGTCTTGGTCGAGCTTCTTCACGAACATGACGAATTCCCAATTCTTGTAGTTTGGGTTTAATCAAATCATCGTATCTGCTATAGGCAGTATCAGTATGATGAAGTTTAATCACAATGCCTAAAGAATCAACGAATGAATCAGCACTACGCGCTAATTCTCGATTTGTTTGCAGGGATGATGTTGGTGAAAAATTACAAGCTAGGAGAGTAATAAACAGTGTAGCTAAAAAATACAGTCTATAACGAGCGATCGAAAACATATGGGTAATAAAGTTAATTTTTATTCGTAATACAGTCCCTCAATGGGAACTTTTTCTTGATAGTTATTTTCTTTAGATTTGCCATACAAAGGCTTACCATCAATACCAATGCGACGAGGCCCTTTTGTTCCTTTTTCTGCTGATATGCGTAGCATGACCAAAGGTTCATCTCCACAACTAGAAAAATAATGGTAGAAGCCTTCAGGAATTAAAATACCTTGATTTCTAGTGAGTTCAGTAACTTCACCATCCACCCCATAAAATTTAGCTTTTCCCGCCATAACAATAAAAGTATGATCTTGACCAGGATGAGTATGAAGGGTATTTTCTCCTCCTTCTGCATAACATTTAATTCTGATACTTAACCCCTTGGTACGAGCCAAAGTATAATCACTTCTTCCTTTACTTAAAAGTTGAGTACGTACTCTAAAAATTTGTGGTTCTATACTCTCATTAGAGTCTGTTTTGCCCAACAAACTCAATATTTTTCTTTTTAAAGTAGCAAAGATTTTTCCTAGGCTGTAATGTTGAAGAGAATTAATCATTATTTACTTATTACTTATTACTTATTACTTATTACTTATTACTTATTACTAAGCAGCTTTTACGCCAATCTTCTGTAATTTTTTTTCAGCGACTTTCCGTGTAGGTTTACGCCAAATTTGATGTAATTTAGTGAGAAATTCCTGCTCTTTTTTATTCAAGTCAGGATGCCAACAGTCTACGATAAAAACAACTCTTCTTTTCTCTCCAGAATGGATTACTTCATGCTCAAAAGAATCGTCTAAAATAAGACATTTTCCCTGTTTCCAACTGCACCATTCACTACCAGAACGAATACGCGCATTTTCCGCCTCTTCTATAGTTAAGTGGTAACGATATCTTAAATTGGAAGGGCCACAATGACTGCGAATTTGAGTGCCTGGATAAATAATTGAAAAATAGACTCCACCCTCTACACCTTCTAAAAGAGGGCATTTGTCAGCTATTTTCCATGTTTGGGGACAACGAGAAATATTTTCTTTCTGGAGTTTGGAAGAACGTCTTAAAGGGAAAGTATTCCAAGTTCCTTCACTAACTAAAGCTTTAGAAGGAGTACTAATTTCTGGGGGAGCAACAGTGGTAAACTCATCATAAATTTGCTGAAAATTTTGCTCTAGATAAGCTGAAATTTTATCTGCTTTACCAAAAGAAATAGCTGTGAGGTGAGGAGCGTAGAAAGCATAGGGTCGCTGCTCAGATTTTTGAAACCTAGAATCAGCATTTAATAGCATTTTAATTGCCAGAATTGGCTCGGAAAAAATACACAGTGGCATCTTTCCCAGATAGGAACGAAGAATAGGATAGAGGTCTTTGTCTTTACTAGCTTCAGATAAATACTGAGCAATGCGAATAAAATTAGCAGGAGCAGCCAACCAAGTTTTGATTTTCTTGATTATTGCCGTTATAGTTAGCTTTGTCATGTTTATTAGTCAGTCCTGTCAATCAAACAAGTTGTTAGCTTACTCTCAAATATAGAACTTTAATCGTGACAAAAACGCGACAACAAACTTCTTGCGTAAGTCTCAATGCTGTTCGGATAAGCATAATTTCTGCTCCCTCTGCGCCCTTGCGCCCTTGCGCCCTTGCGCCCTTGCGCCCCTGCGCCCTTGCGCCCCTGCTCCTCTGCCTCCCCTGCGCCCCTGCGCCCCTGCGCCCCTGCTCCTCTGCCTACTATTCATCCATTGCTTTATCTTTTACACCTCTGACAATGCGGGAAAGTTCGCTTTTTTCGTCTACGCTAATCTTAGTCGGAGAACCACTAATAATTCTTTCGTAGTTGCGGAAAGAATCTTTAATCTCTGGTCCATCTTGGGATATACTATATT
>JBFRWE010000455.1:0-3060 GCA_051439345.1 Xenococcaceae cyanobacterium | reverse complement strand
AAAGTAGTTCTAATTGGTAAAGGAGATTTACTAGCAGTAATAGTGATACCTTTATTCTTAGTGCTTAATGCCCATTCATAACAAACTTGAATACTATTAGCATCACAAGGGAATAAAGGAAAGACATTACCATTCCGCATCATGGCTGCAAAGTAATTTTCAATTTCAGGACGTTGGTGAGTCCAACCATTGCGCCCTTGTTCTAACGCTCCTGCGGTGAAAAGGGTAACAGTAGAAGGAGTAGAACGGCGTAATTCTGCCATAGCTTGGGTGACTGTTTGCCAAATGGGTAAACCATTGATGGCAAAGGATTCATAGGAACACCATAAAGTACGCGCACCAAATAAAGCTAGTCCCGCAGCCAAACCCGCACAAGCATCTTCGCTGAGAGGTTCGTATACTTGCCCTTGGGGTTGTTGGAAATAGATTTCATCAATAGTGGGATGAATAATTTTCAGGGCAACGTTAATATTATTAATACCCGATGCTGCATTGCCATCAGCATTTGTTACCACAAAATTAGGGTCTTGCTTGCCTACATAAGCTGCGATCGCCCCCATAGCAGTGGTAGCTACTTTTTTGTCTCCGTCGAGGGGAAATTCTTCTAAAGGTAATTCACCTAACTCTGGTAAAGGTAGTTCTTGTTCTGTTACGACAGTATCTACTGAAGCACCACCATTTGCTCTTGTACAGTTAGTTCTAACCAGTTCCCAAGCTTGGGGTGTTAAAGCTCTTTCTTTTAAAGCACTAACAATATAATCTTTATCTACAGTATCCCCTGGATACAAATTATGAGCTTTTGCTCCTCTTTTGTGGACTCCTGCACCTTTTAGTTGCTTAATAATTAAAACAGTTAACTTGCCACCCAAAGCAGATTTGGCTGCTTTATCTGTTGCTGCTAGTACCGCTTGAGTAAATTCCATGCGCTTGTCGAAGGAAAAGAGGGTACTATCAACATAGTCTCCAGCTTGATCGCTATCGTCATAGTCTTTGGCATTAACCAAAATAATTTCTTTAAAACCATTGCCTTCCCAGTATTCGATCATCTCCTCGTTGGGTTTGGTAGACACCATACTATGATGTTCTTGAGAATAACCATTCCAGACCAGAATCGGTAAGAAATTAGTAACATCAGGATAGGCTGTATTAAAATGACCAAAGCTACTCATGACATAGGGTTCTCCGATACCGCCATCCCCAATAGTTACAGGGAAAAGCACCCCAGGATGAAGTTTAGCCCCTGCCATGGCAAAGTGTTGCCCTTGTCCTAGAGGTCCTGCGGGGTTAAGTAGCCCAGGAATTTGACCCGATAAGTGTCCCAGGAGTCCATGCATTTCCCGAAAGCGATCGCGCATATCTTGCACAGTTTTAATTCCCATTGCTTCTAGGGAAGTATCTAAAAAAACTTTGCTATAAAAACCAGGGGCATGATGTCCTACTTCAGTAATAATATTTTTGTAGCCTAGCATCACTAAAGCAGCAATGGTATCAGCAATAGAAGCAAATCCACCAGGATGTCCCGACTGTTTACTGGCAGTAATTTGTAGAGTCAAATAACGTAAAGCATCCGCAGCTAACATAGTTTGATATACTGCTGCTTTATCTGTAGGAGAGGCGATCGACTTTTCTCCTGCTTTAATTGCTGGTTCTTTACCGTATTCCTCGAAACCAGGCAAACTATCTTTGAAATGCTGAATTCCTTGACAGAAAGCTGGAATATTAGTACTAGTAGCAACAGTCATAAATATGAATACCTCGATCGTATAAGGTGCAAGTATTAAGTAAATCTTACAATTTTACGAGGTCTTGGTGGGATAGTATGTTCTTATAGTTCGTATTGAAATATTTTTATCAATAATTGGTTATGAGCGATTTATCAAAAGCTAATAATGAAATCTGCATTGAGCAATTAAGATAGAATCTTTTTCTACTGCATAAACAAGCCTATGCTCTTTGGTAATTCTTCTCGACCAAAATCCAGACCAATTATATTTGATATGTAGTTATATCCATGACTCGACTAATTTCTTATCTGTACATGTCATTGTACATTTACGATTCAAGTATTGAGTAAGTCTTAGAGTTTTCTGAGGTATTGGTGGGATAGTATGTTCTTATAGTTTGTATTGCAATATTTTTATCAATAATCGGTTATGAGCGATTCACCGCAAATTCGTAATCATCAAAAACCCAATGAAAGTACTCAAAAAAATTCATCTAGGATTTTAGAAGAACTAAAACAATTTATACCTGAAGGGAATCGTAAGTTTAATTTTTCCAATCAAACAGTATCAATCAAAACAACCATAATTAGCCAGATGTGGAGTACTTTCTTTTGTGGTTATGGAAAATAGGGGAATCGGCAAAGTGTTAACTTTCGATCGACATTTTGCACAAGCTGGATTTCAAGTTTTAGCAAATATTGTTTGAGGAAAAACCGTATTGCTGAATCTAGATATGAAATATAAAAATATTAATCTGAAGTATTTTATAAAAAAGTTAAGAGCTAATAGCCCTTAGCTTTCCCAAGCGAAGCAAGTTTTACAAATTAATTAGCGCAAGCAACACAACCATCGCTAGACTCTTTAAAATCATCTTTTTGGACTGTACGAATATAATAAATCGCTTTACAGCCTTCTTCCCAAGCCATAACTAAGGTTTCAAAGATGTCTTTTGCTTTCAGACAACGTTCTGGTTGTTCGGGGAAATATACACCTTGATTCAGATTAAACAGCAATTCCATGGAAATACCTGTATCAATCCATTGCTGCATAGTGGCTACCGCTTTAACTACTTTTTTCTGATCTAAAGTTTTATTTTCGTGATAATACCAAAAATGATCTTGAATAAAAGGTGGGGCAATGGGTACAGTTCCTTTAGCCCATTTATCGTAGAAAAATTTACTGTAAACAGGTAAGACACTAGCAGTACAGCCTTGAACTAGAGAAGATGAAGTATTAGGCGCGATCGCGGTAATATGAGAGTTGCGAATGCCATACTTTTGAATATCTTCTGCTAGGGTTTGCCAACGTTCTTTATCTCTAGCATTAGTTAAAAACC
>JBFRWE010000454.1:0-6648 GCA_051439345.1 Xenococcaceae cyanobacterium | reverse complement strand
CCTATTCCCTTTTCTGACCAAGAAACTTTTTGAGCAAGTTCTACTTAATTCTCGTTAATGGATATTTTTGATTTTTTGTGGCAAGGCTTTATCGTCGCGTTGCAACCAATAAACCTCACTGTAGCTTTAGTGGGAGCATTTATCGGTACTTTAGCAGGAGCATTACCAGGTATTGGCCCAATTAATGGTGTAGCAGTACTTTTACCTATTTCCTATGCTCTGAATTTACCTCCAGAAACAGCTTTAATTTTGCTTGCGGGTATTTATTACGGGGCAGAATATGGAGGACGCATTTCTAGCATACTGCTTAACATCCCTGGAGATTCTAGTGCAGTAATGACCACCATTGATGGTTATCCTTTGGCACAAAAAGGTATGGCGGGTAAAGCTTTGGCTCTTTCTGGCATTAGTTCTTTTATCGGTGGGACGATCGCGGTAGTGGGATTGACTCTATTTGCGCCTCTTTTAGCTCAAGTGGCGATTAAATTTGGTCCCGCAGAATATTTTAGTTTAATCGTTTTTGCTTTTGCTACTCTGACAGTTATAGTCGGTAAAAATCCGCTTAAAACAGCGATCGCTGCTATCTTAGGCATGATGATTAGTACTGTGGGTGTAGATTCTTCCACTGGGATCTTACGCTACACTTACCGACAACCAGAACTTTATGACGGCATTGACTTTTTAATTGTAGTTATCGGTTTATTTGCCGTCAGCGAAATCCTCCTCATGTTGGAAAGAGCTAATGTTGGTCAATATACACCAGTAAAAATAAACCAGTCTACTCTGGAATTGAGAGATGTCTTAAAGTGCAAATGGACTATATTGAGATCTTCTGTAATTGGTTTTATTATTGGTGTTTTGCCTGGTACGGGTGCTAGTATTGCCAGTGCCGTAGCCTATTCGCTCGAAAAACGTCTTAACGATCGAGAAGGGACTTTTGGTCAGGGAGATTTTCGTGGTTTAGCTGCTCCTGAATCAGCTAATAATGCTGCTGCTGGCGGTGCTTTCGTACCGATGCTAACTTTAGGAATTCCTGGTTCTGGCACTACTACTATTTTACTTGGAGCATTGTTACTATATAACATCCAACCAGGTCCTATGTTGTTTGTTGACCAGCCTGAAGTTGCGGGCGGGTTAATTGCTTCAATGTATATAGGGAATTTGATGTTATTAGTTCTCAACCTGCCACTAGTCAATGTTTTTGCCCGAATTTTACTCATACCTAATTGGTTGCTAGTACCAAGTATAACTGTCATGGCAATGGTGGGAGTTTTATCAGTTCATGGTAGCGTTGTTTCTGTTTTATCAATGCTAGCGATCGGTTTATTTGGCTATTTTTTACGCAAGTTAGAGTATTCTTTAATTCCTTTAATTCTCGGTTTTGTCTTGGGTGAATTACTCGAAGAAAACTTGCGTCGCGCCTTAGCTATTAGTGGCGGGGAAATGGCAATTCTCTGGCAAAGCCAAATCTGTCAAGTGCTTTGGTTGCTTACTCTGATTACAGTCATAATTCTGCCTATTGGCAGATTAACTTACAATAAAGTATTACGGAAACAAAAGTCTTAAGATCCCGATTTGTGAACCAATTAATGAAGAGTACAGAAAGGATAAATAATAATCAACTCGAGCTAGAATTGTCGGCAGAAAATCCGCAAACCCAAAACCTGAAACAATGGAGTTTTTGGGCAGTTTTTAGCTCTACTTTTATCACGATTTTCTTGGCAGAGATGGGAGATAAAACCCAATTAGTAACTTTGTTGATGAGTGCAGAATCTCAATCACCTTGGATTGTCTTTTTGGGGGCTGCGATCGCTCTTGTTGCTACTAGTTTATTGGGCGTAGCGATCGGTTACTGGTTATCAAAGAAACTAACACCGAAAACCCTTGATATCTCTGTTGCAACACTACTATTAGTAATTACTGCCTGGCTGGTAGGCGATATAGTAAATTAACTAACACTATTTATTTTTTTATGGATTGGCAATTATTAGGACTTAGTTTTATTACGGTGTTTTTAGCCGAAATCGGTGATAAAAGTCAATTAGCTGCGATCGCTCTGGGGGGAAGCTCTAAAAATCCCCGTGCTGTCTTTATTGGTTCCACAGTAGCTCTAATTTTAGCTAGTTTTCTTGGTGTATTAGCAGGAGGAAGCTTTGCTTTAATTTTTCCCGAAAAACTCCTCAAAGCGATCGCTGCCATCGGTTTTGCAATCTTGGCGTTACGGTTGCTTTGGCACGATCTACCGAACCAATGATAAATGATCAATAGTGAAATGAAATGACCCAAAAAAGAATACAAGTAATTGGTGGTGGTTTAGCAGGAACAGAAGCAGCTTGGCAAATCGCCCAGGCAGGACTTCCTGTAACCTTGTGGGAAATGCGCCCAATCAAAACTTCTCCTGCCCATCATTCCGCAGAATTAGCAGAACTAGTTTGTAGTAACTCTTTTGGGGCAATGGCAAGCGATCGCGCTGCGGGATTATTACACGAAGAATTGCGCCATTTTAATTCGATTATTATTAGTACTGCGGATCAACATTCTGTCCCTGCAGGGGGTGCGTTAGCAGTCGATCGAGCCGTATTTAGTCAGGAATTAACGGAAACCTTAGCAACTCATGGTTTGATTGAGTTAAAGAGGGGGGAAATTACCGAAATTCCCCGAGATGGGGTAGTTGTACTCACTACTGGACCATTAACTACTCCTGCTTTAGCAGAAGACTTACAGCGTTTTACAGGTATGGAGTACCTCAGCTTTTTTGATGCTGCTAGTCCAATTATTGTCGGGGAATCCATTAATCAGGAAGTTGCTTTTTTAGCTTCTCGTTACGATAAAGGGGAAGCTGCCTATCTCAATTGTCCCTTTAATAAAGAGCAATATCTTTATTTTTGGCAAGAATTGTCTCAAGCCGAACAAGCAGAATTAAAAGATTTTGAACGGGAAACAGCTAAATTTTTTGAAGGTTGTCTACCTATCGAAGAATTAGCCAGGAGAGGAGAAGACACCATGCGCTATGGCCCTCTTAAACCCGTCGGCTTATTCGATTCTCGGTTAGGCGATTTCCGCGCTCCAGAAAATAAAGACAAGCGTCCTTATGCAGTGGTACAACTACGTCAAGAAGATAAAGCAGGGCAATTATGGAATATGGTAGGTTTCCAAACTAATTTGCGTTGGGGAGAACAAAAAAGAGTATTTAGGTTAATTCCTGGTTTAGAAAATGCTGAATTTGTGAGGATGGGAGTGATGCACCGCAATACTTTTATTAACTCACCCCAGTTGTTAAATCCTACTTTACAGTTTAAAAACCGTTCTACTTTGTTTGCTGCGGGGCAATTAGTTGGTACAGAAGGTTATACGGCCGCTGCTGCGGGAGGCTGTTTAGCGGGAATTAATGCTGCTAAATTAGTTTTAGGACAAGAACTGGTTACCATACCCCCTACTACCATGATGGGTGCATTATTTGAGTTTATTAGTTCGGCTGAACCCAAAAGTTTTCAACCCATGCCTCCTAACTTTGGTATTATTCCCCCACTACCCACCCGAATTCGGAATAAAAGAGAGCGTTATGGCAAATATCGCGATCGCGCTTTAGCAGATTTAGATAACTGGCAAAGGAAATTTCTTTGTTCTCCTCTTACTGTAGTAAATTAAGTAAAAGGGAAAAGGGAATAGGCAATAGGGAATGGTATTTTATCGATGAAAGAACAAATTGTTACTTGGCTCAATCGTTTTTTAATCGCCGATGTCTTTTTAATATTTTTTGCTTTTGCTTGGTTTGCTTTAGCCGTTATTGGTCGCTCGATCGGTGTTCCTCTTGGTTTTGATTTATGGCTGAAACTCTGGATACCTCTATTTAATCCCGCGATCGGTATTTTATTTTTAGGAGCGTTTGCTAGTTGGTTAATTAGTAAGATTTCCCAGAAATTTAGTTCCAATTAAAATTTGTGTTCTAAGAATCATAGGGAAAAACACCGCTAAAAATTATGGCAGTGTTCTTTGAGCGACTTTGCCAGTATCCAGTGTTTAAGCAAGTGAGTAATAGGCATCAGATTTCTAATAGAGCAGGTTCGAGTCCTGTTGCCAGCGTCTTTTCTCTGTCGATACTAGATGAATAGAAAAACTGCACTCATTATCAATACACTCAATGAACCAACAATTTGCAGTTTGATTTTACTTACAGGTAATTTCTGCTCTAAACTGACAAATCCTAATAACAGATAACTAATTGCAGCAGCAACTAAGGCAGCGATAATTTTCAAGATGCGACTTTGATAAACATACCAAAATAATCCCATGGAAGTCTTTAAGTCATATTGTTCGTTAATATACTGTTGGAATATCTCTGCCTGGGGAATAGTCAGAGTTGACCAAGTTTCACCGCCGTCAGTAGATTTATAGATTTGCGAACCTGCTGAACCAATACCATAAATAGTATTATCTTGTTGGTAGTTAGGAGAAAACTGGATAGGAATAGAAGAAGATTCAAAGTTATTGAGTAAAGCTAAATTAATAGAATCATCTCCAATTGATTGAAAAGTTGCACCATTATCTGTAGTTTTCCATAAACCTTTTCCTCTAACATTGATGAGATAAGTTTTATCTTCACTATAGTTAGGAGATATTGCTATCCCTGTCAACATCGCATCTTGGTCAAAAGCAGAATTAATTACTTGTTGCCAGCTATCACCATTATTTTTAGTGATAAATAAGCCTCTATCTGTACTTACCATTACTGTTCGATCGCTTTGGTAATTAGGAGATATAGCTAGTTTAAGATTAAATCTGTCTTGGAGAGAAGTATTGCTGGTAGTTAGTTTCCAGGTTTTACCCTCATCAACAGTTTTATAGATACCTTTCCCTCCAGTAACATAAAGAGTACCATCTTGGGCAAAATTGGGAGAAATGACTAAAGATGGTGATTCGTTACCTTTGGCACGATCGATCTTGCCAACTACTGTAAAATTTTTACCACCGTTAGTAGATTTAAAAATAACTCCTTTTTGGGCAGCTAAGTAGATAGTTTGGTCTTGGGCAAAATTAGGAGAAACAGCGATCGCCATACTACGGGCTTCTTGAGGTGGAGTAGAGATACGCCAACGCTGACTTTTATCAGTATAAGTTAAAAATTTAGTCCACAATACTGTAGCAAAGATCGTTTTATCCTCACTATAATTAGGAGAAATTGCCATCTGAAAAAAACGCCGTGGTTCAATATTTGGAGGAGTAAACTTTCTAGTAAAGCTAGGCAATTCTAAGCCTTGATACATTGGTTGCCAAGCCTCACCTCCATCGCGACTGAGATAAGCTTCTCCTACATAGTTGAGTACAGCCACAGTAGAATCGTTTTTGTAATTTGGAGATACTACTAAACCAATAATACTCCGTCTAAAAGCATCTACTTCCTGCCAGGTTTGACCTTTATTGGTAGATTTGAATAGTCCATCAAATCCAGTTACAAATAAAGTCTGATCTCGCTCAAAATCAGCAGAAATCTCTAGATCGTTAAAATGGGGACGTTGAAAATTCTTTTGATCGGCTTGGACATCTTTGGTTAATCCTTGGTTATATTTTGTCCAACTCTTACCATCATCACTAGAAAAGAAAACCCCCTGATTCCAGTCAGAAACAAATAAATTAGTTGTCGCTTGATTAGCTAAAGGGACTATATCTCTAATGTTGACAGGGGAGTTATTCCCATTTAGGGCAACAAAAGTTTTTCCTTCATCTTTACTCTGCCAAACTCCTTCTGCTTCTGTACCTAGATAAATAGTGCCATCGGCTTTGCTGCCAGGCTTCGACCGCTCGCTGATAAAATCAGGAGAGAAAGCAATAGCCGTAATTGCTGAACCTTTACCGATAGTTTGTTCTATTTGCCAAGTTTTCCCCCCATCGATCGATAAGTATAATTTCCCTTGGCGATCGCCTACTACTAAATAGTTTGCTTGTTGTGGATGAATAGCTACAGCAGTAATTTTTTGGTCTTGAATAATTGTCTGCCAGTCTGCTCCACCATTATTAGTGTAATAGAGTCCCTGCTCATAACCCGCAGCTAAGACAGTTTCTCCATCAACACTAGTTACTAAGTTGTCTAATAACAGATTTTCTAATCCTTGGTTAACTGTAAACCAGCTTTTTCCTTCATCTACTGATTTATAAATGCCATCAGTAAGAGAAGATAGATAGAGAATTTGGTTATTTTGAGAGGCAAGAGTAAAAGTAACTAAATTACCGTGGTTATCAATACCCTTAACTAGTCGCTGCCAATTATCTCCACCATTAGTAGATTTGAATAAGTTACCTCGTACCAGCATATACAGGGTCTGATCTTGGCTATAGTTGGCTGATAAAACAACCCGATAAACATCATCGTGGGGAACATGGGCTAAAGTTCGATCGAAGTTTAAGTATAAGCAAAAGGCGATCGATAGTAAGAACAAACCAAGGCTTTTAATAGCTGATTGCCACTTATTCATTGCTCAAAATTATAATGCTATCGCACAAATATAACTTCGGGAGCAAGTCCAATTTATTAGAACAAAAATAATATTCAGCTAAAAGCGTAAGCTAATACGCATCTAATTGAGATTATTGACAATTTGCTCGGAAAACATCAACCTTTCTCCCCTGCTCCTCTGCTCCTCCGCTTTCAAG
>JBFRWE010000453.1:0-13980 GCA_051439345.1 Xenococcaceae cyanobacterium | reverse complement strand
CTGCAACACTTGATCGATAATATTTTACCTATGCGGAAAATTGGGTCAGAAAATACTGTTCGGATACAGGTTTTGCGCGATCGCCTGCTGTTGGGCTGTATGGCACTCCAGGGTTGTCGCAGCATTGAAATGTATCGAGCCAATCTCGGAGATCTTAGCGAATCTTACGGTCAGCACTATCTCAAGCTAGATGGGAAAAACAGCATCAGAACCGTCATTTTACGCCCTGACTTGGGAGAAGAAATAGCGAGGTATCGTCAAGCTCGCGCCCAAAGTGGAGAAAAGTTAAATGCTGTTTCTCCCTTATTTATTTCTCTCTCAAATCGTCGTTACGGTCAAAGATTGTCTCGGAGTGGCATTGGTCATATTGTTGATAGTTACCTAGAAAAATGTGGCTTGAAACATATTGATTTTAATCGTAATCATTCTCCTCACAGTTTACGTCATACCTCAGGTACTTTGAGTCTTCAGAGTGGTTCTTCTTTGCGGGAGGTTCAGGATTTTTTGGGACACAGCGATCCGAAAACTACTGCTGTTTATACCCATATTCTCAGTTCTTTTGAGAATAATCCCGCCTCAAAGATCGATATTAATTTTTGAGGCGAGATTATTGGTGGAGGCATCGAGAGGGAATGGAGGCTTCAGCAACCCCTAAGAGTCGTCCATCGTCGGTAGGAATAATGTGTTCGGCTTGAATCAAAACATCGTCTGGTGCAGATTCTTGCTCGGAATAAAGGTAAACTTTGCTTAGTTCTTCTAGCTCTTCTAGCTCTTCTAGCTCTTGCATCAGAGTTTCTCCTTCATCCATACCCAGAGAAGTAATTAGAGGTAGATGCTTGCCCAGAACATTAATTCTGATGGCATACTTATCTTGCCCAACTTTAGTGAGGCAGCTTTTAGCTAAAATTGATTCGAGAGAGATGAGAGGATATTCAGGCAGAATAAAGCCCTGATTTACATCTTTTTCGTTGATAATATTAATTTCCACTGTCCCCTCTAAGCCAAATTCAGAGGAAGCCGAAATCACAAAATCCTCGCTGACAAAATAACCTTCCGTGTTGATAGTAATATTCCCTCCATTACCTTCGATCGCATTAGCCGTAACTTCGCTGTTGTTTAAAGCAGTAAATATATCCGTATTGATAGTAATGTTTCCTCCATCCCCTAGTCCTTGGGCTGAAGTTGAGATTTGACTATTATTGTTAAGCTGTAGTTGGTCTGTGTTAATGTTGATGTCACCTCCGTCGGCCGAAGCGGATTCAGTAGCAATTGAATCCTGGTTGTTGAGGGAAAGGGAGTTGTCCGCATTGATAGTTATATTGCCTCCCTCTCCCTGAGCAGCACTAGCGGTTATATTATTGTTTTTTTTTGCAGTTAAATTGGTAGTGTTGATAGTAATGTTGCCTCCAGCCCCTTCTCCTCCAGCAGCAGCCGTTATTTCGCTATCGTTACTGATATTGAGATTTTGGGTATTCAGAAAGATTTCTCCGCCTAATCCAGACTCAGCAGCAGCAGTCATCCTTCCAGATTGGTCTAAGTTTAAATTGTTGGCATTGATATTTAATTCTCCTGCACTTCCCGCGCCTTGATTTTCTACCGTAATAACTCCTTCTTGAGCAACATTCAGAATAGGGGTATTGATGGTTAAGCTTCCTGCTTCTCCAGTTGGTAGGGCTGGAAGTTCGAATGCTTGTTGAGTACCAGGATTAGCAATTTGAACTGCTGTTCTAATAGTACTTTCTGGATTATTACTCCCTTGAAAATTTGGATTTTTACCACTGACTTCTATAGATTCGTGAGCATTAATAGTAATACTTCCACTATTTCCATCACCAAAAGATGATGAAGATACAGAGGCACTATCTCTTATTCTTAACTCTTTTGTGTTGATGGTGATATTTCCACCATCTCCAGCATTCTCGCCACTACTCAAAGACGATGCTGATATAACCGATCTTGCAGTTGTCGAGCTTCCAGAAATATCGATTAGATCGGCTTCGATCTTTATTTCTCCGCCGTTTCCAAACCCTACGGTAGCAGAACCTATGCTACCAACATCTGATAATTGAAATTCAGATGCTACCAAATTTATATTCCCTGCATCTCCTGTGTCAAAAGCAGCAGAAGCTATACTACTATCAGATAATTTAACTAAATCTGAAACCGTAATATTAATATTACCGCCTATAAATTCGTTAAATGAATTTGTCCTAATTCTTGCTTGATCTTGAAGCGAGATTTGATTAGCATAAATGTTGATCTCTGCTCCTTTTCTAGTATTTAAGGGGTCTAAAGTATCTGCTGCTGTAGTCTCTAAAGTGGTGGCTGAACGAATATTGCTAGAAATTTTTCCATCAGGCGAAGTACCAGATAAATTCAAAGTCTCTGAAGCATTGACATTTATTAATCCACCAGACAAACTACCTCGATTTTGAGACAATAGGAAAGAACCATCTTTTAGGTTAATATTTTGACCACTCACAAAGATGTTTCCTACTTTTTCGCCACTAGCATCAATCAAAGATTGCTGATTGAGATTAATATCTTGATATTTAGTTACGCCATCTTCTACTAGAGTAAGTCCATTTTCAGCTTGGCTAATTCCAACTGAACCAGATTCAACACTGCTTATGTAAATATTTCCTCCTTCAGTAGTAACTACACCACTGTTAAAATCTATTCCGTTTCCTATCAATCCTATGGTTTGACCATCGGGTGCAGAAATGCCTGAAGGTTGTTGACTAAATTCTATAGGTGAAAAATTGGAATCATTAGTAATCTGATTTCCTGTACCATTAACAGTAATGCTACCATTATTGCCATAGAAGCCAAGCCCAATAGGAACACTAATAGTCAGAGTAACGTTAGGCTCATTTCTATGGGCAGCAAAGCTAGTGCCATCAGCAAACTCGATCGCATTAGCCGTAGTAGCAATAAAAGAGCCACCCACATCTATTTGTGCATTTTGACCAAATACTATCCCATTGGGGTTAATTAAAAAGAAATTAGCCCCTCCTGCTGTTTGGAGAAGCCCATCAATCAAACTAATCTCGCTTCCAGTAATACGAGTAAAGATATTTTGAATATCAGTAGCATTCTCAAATATAGCTTCCATACCTTCTGGTATCGAAAATTCCTCAAAACTATGAAAGAGATTGTCTCCAACTCTCTCTCCGCCTGTGATTTTTCTTAGCATTTCTAGTTGTTCTACATTTGTAGGTAATGTGCCATCAGGAACTACTTGAGCTTGAGTAATTCCTGAATTGATGCTAGCAAGGAACAGGACAGAAAAGATAGAGCGACTAAAGAAACGATAGCTTAGTTGGAGAAGCATATTAATATTGCAGAGAAACTACTTGGAAAGACAATATTCAGTCGTTTCTAGAATAATACCACTGTTGAGTTAAAATATCGAGCAATTTTTTATAGTACTTATGTATTTTGAGGATTAATGATAGACTAGCCAGAGTTTTTAGTAGTATAGTTGTATGTGGAAAATTTGAAAAAGCAAGAGCGATCGCTCTTGCTCCTCCTTTTACTCAAGGAGTCGGTTTTTCAAGGCTGCTTCAAGCTCTGATGGGGAGTTAAATTGTTGAGACAAACGGGCAAATTCTGATGGCTCAAAGTTAACAGTGTAACTGGCGATCGTTGCAGGTTTAATGTCTTCAGCTTTGAGCCACAATTCTTTTTGTCCCAGAAGCTGAATTTTGCACGAATGGTCGTATATTTGAGAGATGAGAGCGTATTGACCATTTGATAACCTTTGTTCCTCTGATAATCCCTCAAGAGAAGAAAATTTAACTTGAACGAGCTGACCTTTAGTAAATTCAGTTCCTTTGATTTTGCTCATCAGAGCTTGATATTCAGCTTGAAAATCGTCTCCTCCATCCTGAATTCTAGTATTCAGCTTCTTGCTACAAGTGTCCTAGCAAGACAGATAACTTGATTTTAGCTAGATTTATTCGTGTTTTTCATTTTTAACCATTCTCGAATCGCATATCTAGCTAATTCAGTTGGAGACATATCAAATTCTTTGGCTATTTTCAAAAAGATTTCTTGATCTTCTTTATAGAGACGCAAGCCTATATTCTTATCCCCTAAAGGAGAAAACTTAACAAATTTACCTTCTTTATTTCTGGGTCTGTTCTCCACGTAAACACCTTTGCTAGCCTCCGCTAATAACAAGTTTACTACTATTACCCTGACATACCATTGCTAGCCTTGACAAGCCATTGCTAGCAATGGTATGTCAGGGTAACAAAAGCGATCGCCTTCCGTCCAAAGAACTGCGATCGCTTTTGTAAACCTTTAATCGTATAGGTGTATAACTATCATGACACATAGAACCATCGAAGCTCAAGCAACTTCAAACAATTTTGACGCTTTAGCGTTCGAGATCAACCTCGCAAAAGACTACGAAAAATCCCAACGTCCTTACGTCGAAAGCGACTATGAAATTGATTCAGATTTAGATTGGTGCGGAAGTTTATATCGGGTTTGGAAGAAGGATAATCAATTACTTGGCACTTTCTATCAGAAACAAGGAAAATGGTTCTCCAATCCTCATTACCAAAACGGTAAATATCAATACCTTAGTCGCTCTCAAACTTTTAGAAGTAACGAGTTAGCCATCAGACATATCATTTCTAGTTTTGAAGGCTGCTGAATTTAATTTAGTTACTATTGTCCCTGCGCCTTCCTTCAATGGTGCGGGGGTTGAGTTTTTGGAGAAAGAAAATGTCATTAATTTCTCAAGTATTACCAGATAATATCAAAAGTGAGTTTTCCATCGATAAGAATGGAAAAGCCTCAGCTACGGGACGAGGTACAGCTAGATTAGCTGGTGTATCGCAAGAAGCTGTTAGAAAAATATTGCTTAAATTGAGTGACAACCTAAAGGTGTCAAAAAGTCTTGAAAGCTTTATGGGGCAAAACTTTAAGGGTGACAACCTGCCTGATATTTTAGTAGCTTCAATTATTGAATATTATGCTTTTGATGCTGGTAGATATTGTACTGAGCAAGCAAAACTTGTTTATAGGTCTTTTGCTGTTATTGGATTTCGAGTTTGGACGCAGCAACAACTGGGTTGGCAGAAAAAACAGACACAACTCTCCCTAGAAAACGCGATCGCCCTAGCGAATTTTGCCTGTGAATCAGCGCAGAATGCAGGAGTCTCCGTAGCTTTAGCCGAATCCATCAAATTAGATTCAGTAATACAGATAGCTCCAGAAGCCGAGCCATTGTTAGTGCCTCAGAAAAAAGCGATCGCCTTTGCTAATCCTGTTCCAGAAAAAGCTTTAACACCTACTGAAATCGGTCAGAGGCTAGCTGAAAAGTTGGATCTGGAAAAAGTTTCATCTCGTGCCGTCAACAAGAAACTACTATTTCTGGATTACCAAGTTTCTATCACCAGAATCAAAAAATCAACGGGAAAGGAAGTTCACGATTATTACAAGCCAACTCAAAAAGCCATTGATGGTGATTATGCTCAGTTAGAGATGGCAACTTATAAAACTGGCGAAGGTAATTCTACTAAATATCAATTACGTTGGTGGAGTGCGATTGTGGATGTTTTGGTTGATAACTGGTCAGAAAAATAAATCTCTTTATTAACTGTAATAAAAATGGACAAAACAGAAATTAGAACTAAATTACGACAAGTAAATGAGATTTTAGATTCACTAGAATCAAAGGAAATCTCCCCAGCATTAGAAGCTGTTCTCAATGATTTATTTTTTCAAGAGGATGGGATTGAAACGAACTCTCAAAGTGCTTTTGAAAATATCATAGCCATTATCGATTACATTCAAGCTCGCATAAAAGTAATGGAGCAAAGAGCCAAAAATCTCTTTCAAATAATTGAAACTGATACTAATACTGTTGGTTGTCTTGAGCGTTACCTAATTAAATGCTTGAGGGATAGAGAGATCGATCGCCTGAAGACTCAGGATTATGATTTACAAATAGTTTCAGATAGTAGTCAAAGAGAATTGGTTGTCAAAGAAGGTGTTTCGATTGCCGATGTCCCCGAAGAATATCAGAAACTCTTTCTTGAGATAGATTATTCTTCTGTCCGTAAAACTCTGGAATCGGGGGAAAAGCTAGATTTTGCTTCTCTTTCTGAACCAGAATTGCATCTGAGCGTTCATAAGCGGTCAAAAACTTAACTATAATTGGGTTTTGACCGAGATACGTGTAAATTCGTGCCACATCGACCTGTAACTTTTACGGTATAAGGCTTTGACTTTTCAATGTTTTTCGCGATCGCCAATAATCTGGATAGTAAAAAGCTTGGAAAGCTTATTATATAAAGCTTTCATCCATATTTTACTTGGTACTATCTTTCTGCAAAAATATTAGCAGATATTAAAAACAGAGCTTATAAGGAACATTAGCAGACTTAAAACCCTAGTTTTTCGTTGAGTTATTTCTGCTAATATCACTTATCAGACATAAATAGTCTGGGAGAGAGCCTGATCTTGAAACCCTTATATATCAATGGTTTTAATGAGATGTGGCATGATTTTACATGTATCTCGGTCGAACCCCTGTAACGCCTTGATATCGCCAGAGGATGATAACAAGCACGTATGGACTTATTGGGTGCGTATCTCTAAATTACTGAAGGGTTGCCATCGGCATAGTTATTTTGAGATGAAAGTCAGGGTTGGGGTTAAGCCTAATAACCAGAGTTCGGCATCGAAAAGGAAGTTATTAGGCAAGTCGTCAGGCACTCCAGTAAACCTTAGTGGCACAAGTGCGCTTGGTGTCATGTCTACATGAGTTTGCCCAACTTTAAGTAGATTTTTTATTGCGCTCTTCCGTGCGCAAAACTCTCGAATCTGGAGAAAAGCTAGATTTTGCTTCTCTTTCTGAAGCAGAATTTCATCTGAAAATAGATAAAAGTCAAGACCTAGAATAGCAGTAGTCAATTGGTAATCAGAATCATTGAAGACCAGAGGGCAGGATGGTTATTAGGGCTATTAATAAATTTAAGTTGGGCTTGTCTTAAAGACTCGGCTTTGGAAGAGTTGAGGTTGAGCCAGTGGCGATAAAATTCAGAAATAAGGAGAACCGTTGGGAGATCTTGTATCGACCATAAAGAACCCAAAACGTTATTAACGCCAGCACGGAGGGCAACTCCAGACATACCCAGTGTCGCCCTTCTATCACTCATGGCAGTATCGCAAGCACTTAGAATTAATAATTCTAGTAGATTATGGGGAAAATTGAGATTATGTTGGATTAAAGTAGCTTCTAGTTCTGGTAAAGAAATTTTACTTTGATAAGCTTGAAGAAAGCTACTCTCTAAAGAGCCAGAGAACCAACCATGAGTAGCTAAATGAATAACAGAAGAGTTAGTGTAGCGAGTCTGCTTGGAGAAGTTGTCGGCAGTAAATTTTTCATTGAAAAACTGTTGATTGTTGGGGTTCAGTAGCTTAATTTGGTTTAATTCTTCTTTAACGTAGGGTAATGGCGGAAAATTCTGGGTTTTTGAGGACAGCCCGAAGGCTAATACTTTTTTGTCAGTGGAATTAGTTTCTGTTAGCTGCAAATTTAAACCGAGAGAGTTAGAGATGGCGTATTTTTCGATTAAAAATTGTTGACCATCATGTAAAGCTGACATGGGAACATTGCGAAGGATACCATCATTGATGAAAACTAAAGTAGAAGGATTAAGGCGAGCGAGTGAAGACTCAAGCTCTTGGTTAAAGAATAAGCGATAAAATTGCTGAGAAAGAGGTAAATAGTTCTCGTTTTCGAGATTTTCTAAATTAAATCGCCATTCTTTGACTAATGTTTCTAGTTTAGTGCGAGAAATATCTAGAGCATGAAGAGTTTTTTGACCATTAGGAAATTGCCAAATCAAATAAGTGTGTTGCTCAAGGATGATGCTATTAACAATTACGCTGTTGGTTCGCCGTAAAGTCTCTAAAGTATCAAGATTAGGATTGAGAGAAAGACAATCATCTTGGAAAAAACTTTCTAGTTCACTAAGTTGTAATAAGTCTCGGATTTGCCAAACATCATCAAAAGAGGATGACGAAACCTTTTGAGACAGCAATAGTTGAAGCAGTTGGCGATAAATGGGTTCGATATTTTCTTGAAAGTTAAAAGTGAGCTCGCTCTTAGCCTGGATTAAGTCGCTTCGGAAGGCTTGTAAGGAAGTAATAGAGGAACGGTAAGAAGAGATTGCCGATTCAATCTGACCAGTCTGCGTCAAAATGCGACCCAGTTGCCAATGCCAACGGTAGGAACTATCGCTCGCTTGTGCAGATTCAGCAGCAGTAAGAGCGTTACGAGTCCAGAATATAGCTTCGGGGTATTGGTGTTGGAGTTCGTAATAATGACCGACTGCGCCGTGGGCGAAAGAAGCTAATTTCGGGTTATTAAGTTTTTGAGCTGATTTGATAGCTTCCGTTAAAATCGGTAAAGAATCATTATTATACTGCAACTGTTGTGCTAAATCGAGAAGAGCATAAACCTGAGCAGGAGAAATGGGTAAACTCAAAAGAATTGTTTGAGCTTGCTTCAAGTTTTGGGTCGGCTCGGAGGACAATTGAGCTAATTGCAGTAAAGCTTCAGCCTTGAACAATTTCGGACTAATATTTTCGGCAAGGGCGACGGCAGTTTGGGCAGAAGAGAGGGCGTAGTCGCGGTATTGTTGAGCTTGTTCTTGTAGCTGTTCGGCAGTATCTAGTCCCAATTCAAAAGCAGAGATTGCTTGTTGTTGAGAAATGAGGGCTTGTCGCTCATAAGCTTGGCTCAGATTGCTATGAGTGGAGATGTAAATCTGGGTTTGGGGAGAGGATTCATTGTATTCAAGACTAGTAGAGTAAGCGGAAATAGCGTCCGAGTAATTCCCTTCGATGGTATGGGCATTACCCAAGGCGAAATAGGCGAAAGGCTTAATCTGATTAAGTTGTTGCTCATCAGCCAGAGTAATTACTTCAGAGAGTAAGGGTCGAGAAAAAATCGGCTGTCCTAGATCGTTATAAGCAGTAGCTAGATCTATGAGGGTGGCAGCAAGGAGTTGTGCTTGTTCGCCATTGTTGCGAACATGTTTTCTGTAAATATTTACTGCCATCCCCCAGGCATCAACAGCTTTTCCTGATTCTCCCAGATGCCAATATACCGAGGCAATATTGCTGTGAATAGCTGCTAATTGTTTGGTCGGTAAATTTTGCTCCAAAAGATTTTGCCAAATGGTGATAGCCTCAGAATAATTCCCCGATTGATAAGCAGCTTGAGCCGATTCAAAAGAAGTATTTAATAGATCTTTGACTTGAGATTGACTTTTTTTCGGTATGGTTAAAGGTAAAACAATAATCATAAATAGATATAACAAACAATTGAAGATTCTGTAACTATGATTATTCATTGCTTGAGAAGAGGTATCAAAATAGCTAGTTTAGTCCTAGTTATCTTTACTTTACTACTACAAATGGTAGAGCAGAAAGAAATTCACGCTCAGGAAGAAACATTAAGACAAACAGTCGCTCGACCTCCTGAAAATGAAGACGAGAATCAAAACGAGAAGAAGAAAAAGGAGGCTGAAGACGAGAATGAAAATGACAGATTGAGAGCAGTTCAAAGAACACCAGGAGGTTCGCGAGGAGGAGAATGCAATTCGCTTTCACCACAAGCTGTTACCTTAATTGTCCCTGAAGAGCATATTGGGACAACAGTATTAGCCAGACCCACTGTGATTTGGTTTAATAGTGAGCATATTTCTCAGCCCGTACGACTTACTTTTTACTCTTCTGGCGAGAAGCCGATACTAGTCAAAAATTTTGACAGTTTACCAAAAGGATTTAAAGCTTTTAAAATTCCTGAAAATAGCCTAAGCTTGGAAATCGGGAAAATTTATAAGTGGACGGTTACTATAGTCTGTAACGAAAAAAGACCCTCAAAAAATCTTTACGCTCAGGCTTGGATCGAGCGTGTTCCTGAATCTCTGAACCAGAAGCGGGAAAAATGCAATGGCCAGATTGATTTAGCCAGGTTAGTTTGGTATGATGCCCTGTCTTGTAGTTATTCCTCTGTTAACGGGGCAGAGTTTAACTCTCTTTTAGAGCAGATCGATTTGTCTGAACTTCAAATCAAAGGCTCGGAATATTCAAATAGATTGCCAAATTCTGAGTTGTCAACAGAGTATCCATAAGGTGGTCAAGCCGTTGAAAAACCGAGATGCTGTCTGGCAATCCCTTGCAGCAGCTATAATTAGCCTGGGAATTTCTTATTTAGCTCATAGGGCGGGATTTTTGCCCAACTTAGAGCGAAAATTTTACGAGCGAGCGATTCGTGTGCGTCCTTACGAATCGCCAACAATTGAGATAGTGATTGTCGGATTAACGGATAAAGATATAGAGACATTAGGATTTCCTGTTACGGACGGAATTTTAGCGGATTTAATCACTAAAATTGAGGGACAAAATCCGCGTGTTATAGGTCTTGATTTACATCGCAATGTTGATATTGGGGATAGAGGGAATCAAGAATTAGATGAAATATTTACTGAAAATCCCAAATTGCTCGGAGTAGAGAAGACTAATGGTGGAGTTCTTGCTTTCAATTCAATTCCCCCACCGATTCAATTAGAATTGGCTGGGCGCACTGGAGCGAGTGAAATTATTAAGGATGCCGATGAAATTGTGAGGCGAGCTTATTTATACACCAAAAAAGCTGAAGAAGGCAAAAAGGAGAAAACTTCTGTTCCTAGCTTGGGATTAGCAGTAGCCTTAAAGTATTTAGAAGGGTCAAAACTGGTGACTAAAGAGTCATTTAGAGAATGGCTCAAACGAAATCAAGCTATCTTTCCCCAATTAAAGAAAAGCGATTTTTTTTATCCGCGCAAAGAGTTAGATGCTTATCAAATACTAATCGAGTATTTACCCCCTCAAGAAATTTTCAATCCAGTTAGTTTTGTCGATGTTTTAGAAGGAAACATTTCCTCTTCTTTGATGGAAGACAAAATAGTGTTGATTGGTTCAACCGCAGAATCGGTCAAGGATATCTATTTGACTCCTTATCCAGCTACGGCAACAAGGAGATTTATCTATGGAGTAGAACTGCACGGAATTATTACCCATCAAATTGTTGCTGCTGCCTTAAAAGAGCGAAAAATAATTTCTTTCCCCAACCTCTCCCATCAATATTTGTGGGTAGGAGTCTGGCTATTTTCTCTGGCTTTGGTATCGGGCAAACTCTGTTTAAAAGCTCAAGTTAAAAGGCAGGAAATGAATTACTTATTGCTCGGAATTTCCAGTTCGATAATTGTCCTTATTTCAGGAGCGGGTTTACTCTTAGCCAGATGGGTAGTTCCTACTGTAACTACTTTATTTCTTTTAGTCAGTTATCAAATTATTATTTATATATTTCTGAGGTTCAACCAATTATCGAGAGCTAAAGCTTTACTAGAGGAAAAAGTCGAGCAAAAAACGCAAGCTTTGAAACAAGCTCAAAAGATAATTTTAGAACAAGAAAAATTCAAGGTTCAGTCAAAAATCATTTATTATATTGCCCATGAAATCAAGAATAAAAATAATTCAATTCAATTGCAACTAGAAGATATTCAGTACTATTTAGAGCAACTCAAGTTGTTTGTCGATAATAATCCTGACTTATTTTTGGGGGAAGAAGATGATGATGATTTGCTCCCTCAGATAGTTAACAAGCTGGACGACAAAACACTAGTACTCCTGATGCTGAACGAAGAAATCACCAAAATTATTGAGAATATTTATCAAAAAAAAGAGGGGATATATCAAGTTAAAGCCCAAGCCAACCTCAATAAGATCTTGACTAAAATTACTACGGAAATTGTTGAGACAAAGCAGAGTCTTATCAATAATTTACAAATAGTGGTCGAGCCAAATTATGAAGAAAACCTCTCGGAAATAAACTGTATAGTACCCGAAATAGAGAGAGCTTTAGAAAAAATTTTGGAAAACGCTGTCTATCAAATTAATCAAAAATATCAAGACAATCAAGATAGCGATTATCAACCTAAAATAACCTTAACAACTGTAAATCAGTCTAATTCAGTCTTAATTAAAATCAAAGATAATGGTCTGGGAATTAAAGCCGAACTCAAAGAAAAAATTTTTGAATCGTTCTGGTCAACAAAGCCCGAAGGGGAAGGATTGGGATTGGGTTTGTCTATAGCCAAAGAAATTATTGATAGACATGGTGGAGAGATCCTGGTCGATTCAGAGCCAGGAGAAGGGGCTGAGTTTACTCTTATTTTGCCAACGAGCTATCATTGGAAGGACAATTGAACCTCCTACCGATAGGATTGCACTAGGACTAAAGCTCCGTCTCGTGATTGGCGGGGTGTGTTACTTATTTTGTGCCTCTAGCCAAGCTCGATTTAAGGCCCAGTCAAGTTGAGTTTTGATTAAATCAGCCAGATTTGTTGACAAGTCTAGTTTTTGGGAACTTAGTTGTTCATCAGAAAGATAGGACGTGATCGATTCTGGGATCAGGTCTTGAATAAATCGCTCTGTTATCTCTGCCGATACTTCCTTGGTAAAAGTTTGTATTTGGGGACGCTGATCTTTGAGGGGATGAGGTAGAGTAGCTTTTTCCCCTTGAGTACTAAGGTTGGAAGGAGTTAATGAAGTAGCTTCTCTAATTTTTCTGAGTCTTCTGGGGGGGTGTTCTAGCTGAGAATTGGGGGCTGGTTCTTCCTTTAGTGCTATGTATTCCCTTGTAGACACGTACACAGTCCCAGGAAGGGGGTCACTCCTTCTTCTAGCCCTTTTGCCGTTCAGCAAGGGTACTAGGGACTTCTGCTCCCTCGGAGTATCTCTTCTTCTTTTTCTTGCTGGGGTTTCATTCATAAAAATCCATCGTATTTGGCCAAAGGGTACTGCGTCCTTGTCTTTTAAGACAGGGCGTAGGAGAATTTTGCGCCTCCAATTATTGGTTGACAAATTAAATTAGCTGAGCTAGTCCCAATGAAGTGAGAATCCCCCGATTCATCGGTGGGAGCGTCAATAAGACTTCCTTATGCCAAAGCGGAGCGCACTACCGCAGGTTTCTGCCTTCCTTTACCTATTATATAAGGATTAGGAGATTTTTGCTGCCGAAAACAAGCCTTCTCGGCAGCAAAATCTGGTAAGCTAATTTAGTAGCTTTTAACCGAGTACTTGAGTGAAATCCAACCGTCAAAAACGCTCTCGTCAAGCAGCCCCAGTTTGGCTGCCCACCGATGAAGTAATGCTAGCGGTTTTTGATGAATTTCTCCGCATTGAGGTGGCTCAATCGGATGCCGCCGACGATACGCTCCGTACCTATAAGGGCAAAATCCTTCAGTTTCTAAGTTGGTGTGAAGAGAAAGAAATTGCGACCGCTACAGCTACTACTGAAGATCTTAAAACCTATCGCTATCATTTAACTAAAGAGCGTAGGCTAGCTGCAACGACTATTGCTCTTAGCCTGGTGGTAATTCGGAGATTTTATGAGGCTATGTTAAAAAAAGGATTGGTCAAAGAAAATCCAGCCTTGGGGGTTAAGCCACCTACAGCTAAAAAAGATAGTTCGGAGCGAATCACTTATTTGCAGTTATCAGAATTGAAGCAGTTACTGGCTGCAATTCCCCAGAACGAGAGTGTTAGCTCGTTACGGGATCTCTGTTTATTATCCATCATGGCCTTACATGGGGCGAGAACGGTAGAGATGCACCGCGCCAATATAGGAGATGCGATCGTTACGGCTGCGGGCTGGAGTTTGCGTTTGGAAGGAAAAGGAGGAAAATTGAGAACTATCCCTCTTAGAGAAGATGTGAGTCGAATGCTGGAGCAGTATTTAGCAGCCAGGAAAAAGACAGGAGAAAAGTTAACGGCTTCTACGCCTCTGTTTATCTCCAGTAGCAATCGGTTTCGGGGTCAGAGATTGTCCCGTCGGGGAATTCGCTATCTAGTCGATTGTTATTTAGAGAAAGCCGACTTGAAATATACTCCTGGTCGAACTTT
>JBFRWE010000452.1:0-29011 GCA_051439345.1 Xenococcaceae cyanobacterium | reverse complement strand
TATGACTTCTTCGATCGCAGGAAATACAGGAATTCCAGGTCTTGCTCCCTACGCTGCCTCAAAAGGTGGCATTAACCAACTAGTTCGCACTATGGGGGTAGAATGGGCGCAAAGCGGTGTTAGAGTAAATGCAGTTGCTCCTGGTTATATTGAGAATATCATGGCAAATGTTGAATTTGATGAAAACGATCCTTATCAAAAGCGCGTGATAACCTTTACTCCCATGGGAAGAAGAGGAGCAGTAGATGAATTTCTCGGAGCATACTTGTTTTTAGCCAGTGAAGCCTCTTCCTACATGACAGGGGAGATTTTATATGTTGATGGTGGTTATCATGCTGCCTGAGTTTGGGTTTAATTTAAATAGCAGATTCTAACAGAGATGACATACATTAACTACTATGCCGATCGACACTGACTATCAAGTTAAGTTAAGGGATGGACGTACCATTGGCTATGCTGAATATGGACACCCTCAAGGCAAACCAGTCTTTCACTTTCACGGTACTCCTAGTTCTCGTTTAGAAGGAAATTGCTATAATGACTTGAACGAGGTTGCTGCCTCCCTCGGAATTCGCTTGATTTTTCCAGATCGTCCTGGTATCGGTCTTTCAGATTTTAAACCACATCGAACTTTATTGGATTGGGCAGATGATGTAGAAGAACTTGCCGATCGCCTGAATATGGTTCAATTTGCAGTTATAGGACTGTCGGGTGGAGTGCCTCATGCTTTAGCTTGCGCCTATAAAATTCCTCATCGTTTAACTAAGGTTGGTTTGATGGGTGGAATTAGTCCTCTCGATCGATCGAACATCTTTCAAGACATGAGCAATTCCAATAAACTGCAAATTACGATCGCGCGTAAAGCTCCTTGGCTGCTAAGATTTCTCTTCTGGCTAGTTTCTCGTGAATTCCATAAAAATCCAGATAGTGCGATCGCACAGTTTGCAAATGAACTATCCGAGCCAGACAAAGCTGTCTTTGCTCATTCTGATTTCAAAGCATCTTTTATCCAGATGGTGCGTGATGCATTTTGCGGTGGAACTCGCGGAGTAGCTTGGGATCAGACGATTATTGCTTGTCCTTGGGGATTTAAACTTGATGAAATCGATGTTAAGACCTATCTTTGGCATGGTGAGATGGATACGCTTTGCCCAATCAATATGGGGCGTTACATGGCAAGAGCAATTCCCAACTGCTCGACTCATTTTTTATCCAAAGAAGGGCATATTTCACTTTATGCCAATAATTACAAAGAGATATTGAGTACATTGATTAGCAATGTCACATGATGACCCGCTTGAACCAGAGCGTCGAATATTGACCTATAATGTGATGCTTTTTTAAGACTCTTTATGTCGATATTATTTATAAATTCTCGCGCACGTATCTCATCAATCTCGATCGCACATTGTGGCGAATCTGCTACAGCTTTACAAGACTTACCTATTAGACCCGTCTTGAAAATCAGTTTATTTAAAAATATAGATAGGTAGCGATCGCTACTTATCTTACCAACAATTTAGATCAATCTATCTATTATTGTTGAAAAATTAGGTTGGGCAAAAAGTAAACTACACCAGGGAAAAACAATACTAAAAACATAACTGCGATTTGCAGAGCCATATAAGGATACATTCCTGCAAAAATTTGGTTAATAGATATATGTTTAGGTGCTACTCCTTTGAGATAAAAAGCTGACATAGCTACAGGGGGGGACAGAAAAGCAGTTTGCAGATTCAAAGCAACCAAAATACCAAAAAGCAGAGGGTCAATAGAAAACTGTTCCAGAAGAGGAAGAAAAATAGGTACAAAGATAACGATAATTTCTGTCCACTCTAGAGGCCAACCTAAGAGAAAAATAATAAATAGTACCAAAATTAAAAATAAAGTAGGTGGCAAATTTAAACCCACAACAAACTGCTCAATTAATTTATCACCACCCAATAAACCAAATACGGCAGCAAAGATAGCAGAACCAACAAACAACCAACACACCATTGCCGAAGAACGCATAGTCAGAAAGACTGACTCCTTAAGACCCTGAAGAGTTAATCGTCGGTTAATAGCTGCTAAGACTAATCCACCCACTGCACCTACCGCAGCAGCTTCAGTCGGGGTGGCAACTCCCAATAAAATTGCCCCCAAAACCGACATAATCAGCGCAACTATTGGCACAAAAGACTTTAAGAGCATTAAGAAGATTTCTGATAAAGGTATGTTCCGCTCATGTTCGGGTAAAGGTGGAGCAAGTTTAGGATTGAGGTTAACGCGAATTAGAATATAAGCTAAGTAAGATAAAGAAAGTAACAAGCCAGGAATAAAGGCAGCAGCATAGAGTTTAGGTACAGAAGCTCCTGCTGTTGCTCCATAGAGAATTAATAAAATACTAGGGGGAATTAAGATGCCTAAAGTACCACCAGCAGCAATAATTCCCGTAGATAACTTGACCTCATAATTAGCACGAAGCATGGCTGGTAAAGCCAGTAATCCCATTAAGGTGACAGCAGCCCCAATAATTCCCGTAGCAGTAGCAAAGATAGTACTAGTAATCAGTGTAGTAATAGCCAGAGAACCCCGAATAGGGCCCATCGCTAACTGAATACTTTTAAATAAATCATCGAGAATTCCTGCCCGCTCAATAATATATCCCATGAATATAAATAGAGGAATGGAGATTAAAACCTCATTACTCATGGTGCTATAGGTTCTTTGTACTAATAAATAGAAGACCATATTGCCATTGCCAAGATAGCCAAAAATGACCCCCAGTCCCATCAGAGTAAAGGCGGTAGGAAAACCCAAAAAAATTGCCAGTACTAAACTAGGGAGCATTAATAGACCTAAGATTTCATGACTCATCTATTTGTCTCCTTCGCAGTTTTGACTTCAGTTTCTTCCACATCTGCAAGGCGGTCAGGCCATACCCCAGTTTGCAAGGCTTGAATACATCTAATTACCTCGGCTATTCCTTGTAGTAGCAATAAAATACCTGCTAGGGGAATAAAACTTTTAAACAGATATATGGGAGTAGATGCAGTTGTCGTACTGGATTTTTCCATAATGCTCCATGAGTCCGCAGCATAGTCAAATCCAGACCAGACTAAGGCGAATACTCCTGGTAAAAAAAATAATAAATAGAGAATTAAATCTAAAATTGCTTGTGTCTTGACGGGCAAACTGTGATATATCATATCTCCTCGGACATGACCATTCTGAGCCAGGGTATAAGCTCCACCCATCATAAAAAATACTCCATAAAAGATATAGCTCCAATCTACCGACCAATCTACAGGTGCTCTAAAGACATATCGAGCGATTACGCTATAAGCAACGGTAAAAGTCAAAGAAACAATTAACCAGGAGAAGGTTTTACCTACCCAGGTGTTGATCTTGTCTATTAGTAGCAAAAAAAGTTTCATTTATAATTTACCTTGAAGTTAAGTCTGATTTCCCTAGCCAAATAAATTAGAAAAGTTTTGGACAAACAGCAGACATAGTAGTCTGCCAATTTTGTGAAAGATGGATGCTAAAAAAGTTCGGAATTCGGGGTTCACAGTTCAGAGGAACGAAGATTTAACTCTCAATTCAAACTTGTTAGAGTAATAGATGGACATAGATAAGTACCTAGACAAAATTGATTGTGCAATTAATTTCTTGCTCTGTCAGGCTTAGAGACTGAAATTGTATACAGATAATTCTGTCCAACTACTTATAGTATTTCCTGTACATCAAATTCACAGCATGATTTATTCAGCCAAGAATCTTGCTCTAGAAATTTTAGTTTTATTTATGCTTGAGAATTAAAAAAGTGATTATAGGCAGTTTGGTTTTCCACGGTAATATCTAGACTCCACTCTCCTACTCGTTTAGCCCATTCTTTCTGTGACTGGATTACCTTGGCAAAAAAAGGATCGCTTGGTGATTCTTCGCTAATAACTCGATCCCAAGCTTCTAACTGTGCTTGCAGAACAGATTGAGGAGTTTGATAAACTTGAACTCCAGATTGTTTAATGGCTTGATAGTCTTGGCTATTGCGGTCCATAAACTTCCAATTAAAGTCAGCCGACTCAGCCATAGTTGCGTATTTAAGAATTGCCTGTAAGTCAGCAGGAAGACTATCATATTTATTTTTATTGAACATAAGTTCAAGTACTTCTATCGGCTGATGATAAGATTGCACCATCAACACTTTACGGACATCAGGAAACCCTAATAAGCGATCGCTGGTGGTATTGGTAAATTCGGCTGCATCAATAACTCCTCGCTCTAGACTAGGCACTACTTCGCTACCACCAATAAACTGCGCCGATACCCCCATATCTTTAAACACATCTAAAGCAATACCGGCAGTGCGATATTTTAACCCCTTAATGTCATCTATACTTTTAACCTCTTTATCAAACCAACCTAAAGGTTGAGTAGGAACTGGTCCATGAAAGAAAGAGACTACATTGCGATCGAGTTGTTGTAGCAGTTCATTATATAGTTCTTGACCGCCACCATAATGAATCCAACCCAGCAGCATGTCTCCGTTCATGCCAAAAGAAGGTCCTGTCCCAAACAAACTAAAGGCGCGATTGAGTCCAAACCAGTAGGCTGTAAAACCATGACCACCATCGAGGATTCCTTCACTAACTGCATTAATTAATTCGGATGTGCCCACAACCGAGCCTACTGGTAAAAGATCGATGGTTAATCTGCCACCAGACATTGCATTGACTTTGTTGGCCCAGTCTTGCAAGATCTCTTGAAAGATATCTTTAGCGGCCCAAGTACTTTGTATTTTAAGCGTGTAGGTTTCTTGGTTATTAGGACTAGTATTAACCGAATCATCAGATTGAGCATTAGTAGTGTTATTAGTAGATGCACCACAAGCTGCAAGTACTGCACTAGCTATTCCCACAGGAAGATATTTGACTAAATCACGTCGTAACACTTTAGAAAACATAAATACCTCTTTAAAATTAATTATTTTTTAATTATTACTTTATGGTAATTCAGTAATGTTAATTTTTGGTATTAGATTAGAGAGATTTGGGCGTAAAAATTAATCTTTTTTCTCTAGCTAAAAAAGCGAGCGAGCGAAGCCTGGCACTAGAAACTTATTGAGATTAATGATTTAAGATGGGGAAAAAAAGTGGTCGTAGGCAGTGTGATTTTCGACCGTGAGGTCTAAATACCATTCACCGACTCGTTTAGCCCATTCTTTCTGTGACTCGATGACCTTAGCAAAAAAGGGATCTGCTTGGGATTCGTCGGCAATAACTCGATCCCAAGCTTCTAGCTGTGCCTCTAAGACAGATTGAGGAGTTTGATAGACTTGAACTCCAGATTGTTTAATGGCTTGATAGTCTTGGCTATTGCGGTTCATAAACTTCCAGTTAAATTCAGCCGATTCAGCCATAGCAGCATATTTGATAATTGCTTGTAAGTCAGCAGGGAGACTATCATACTTATTTTTATTGAACATCAGCTCAAGTACTTCTATAGGCTGATGATAAGATTGCACCATCAGCACTTTACGAACATCTGGAAACCCTAGAAGGCGATCGCTGGTAGTATTAGTAAATTCTGCTCCATCAATAATTCCCCGCTCTAAGCCAGGGACTATTCCATTACCAGGTACAAACTGCGCAGATACGCCCATATTTTTAAATACATCGACAGCAATACCAGCAGTGCGGTATTTCAAACCCTTCATTTCATCTGGGCTGGTAATCTCTTGGTTAAACCAGCCTAGGGGTTGAGTAGGAACCGATCCATGAAAGAAAGAAATTATATTCTGATTGAATTGCTGAAGTAACTCATTATATAGTTCTTGACCACCACCATAATGAATCCAACCCAGAAACATCTCTCCATTCATGCCAAAAGATGGACCTGTACCAAATAAGCTAAAAGCTCTGTTTAGACCAAACCAATAAGTAGTAAAGCCATGTCCGCCATCAACTAAACCTTTACTAACAGCATCAATTAAATCTCCTGTCCCTACCACTGAGCCTACTGCCAAAAGCTCAATTTTTAACCTCCCATTAGACATCGCTTCAACCTTGTCTGCCCAATCCTGCAAGATTTCTTGAAATATATCTTTTGCTGACCAGGTACTTTGAATCCTGAGAGTATAGGTTTGTGTGCGGTCAGTAAGAGAATCCTGAGATTGTTCTGTATTAGTTCCTGTTTGAGAGCCACAAGCAGCTAAAATTCCACTAGCTATTCCCAAAGGAATTAGTTTGACAAAATTACGACGAATTATTTTAGAAAGCATAAATTACCGTTGTATAAAATTTATTCCCAGTGATATCTTTAGACTTCTTGCCTAAAAAAGCCAATAGCTATTAGCTTTGAGATTCCGTCAAGCAAAAAGAGCTTGAATTTACACAATGCTATGAGTAGATTGTTCTGTTTGATAAACCCACTCTAAATGCAAATATTTTTGCAATAGCTCTAGTAATTTCTCCTCATTAATAGGTTTACCGAGAAATTCATCACATTCGAGATACTGATAAATCTCTTCAGTAATTGCGGTAGCAGATACCACAATTATGGGAATATTTTTTAAATTTGGCATGCGCCGTAGTTGTTTTGCCGAGGTAAAGCCAGTTTTCCCAGGCATAAATAAATCAAGACAGATTAAGTCTGGTCTTTCTTGATTGATAAGAGCGAACATATGCTGCCCATTATTCGCCGTTAAGACTTTAAAGCCAAGGGGTTCAAGTATATTTACTAATAGCCAGCGATTTGCTTCTTTATCATCCACTACTAAAATTTTGCGTTCTCGACCTTTGTAGCCGATGACGTTCTCTAATTTAGGCTTTGGCGATCGAGCCAACTTGTTTTCTACTAAGGTAAAAGCTGCCTCAAACCAGAAATTAGAACCTACACCTAATTTGCTTTTTACTTGGAGTTTACCTCCCATTAAACTGACTAGTTGTTTGCTAATGGATAAACCTAACCCAGTACCAGCACTTCTGGCATTGATATCGCCAACTTGCTCAAAAGGTTGGAAAATTTTGGTTTGTTCTTCTGGACTGATTCCTACCCCAGTATCAATCACTTCAAAGCGGATTTTTTGTTGAGAGAAACCTTTACTAGCAGAAAAATCGCTAATTCCTCTGACTCTTAAAACTACTCTGCCATGGTCAGTAAATTTAACAGCATTGTACAAAAGATTAATTAAGATCTGTTGCAGTCTTTTTTCATCTGCTAACACTCGCTCAGGTAGGTTTTCAAATCTGGCGATCGCTTCTAGACCTTTTGCCTTTGCCTCATTTTTGACAATTCCTATAACTGAGTTTAAAAGCTCAGGTAAGTTCGATTCAACAGGATGAAGCTCCAATTTACTCACTTTATTTTTGGAAAAGTCGAGGAGATCGTTAATCAGAGTGAGCAGATGAAATCCACTTTTTTCGATAATGTTGAATTCTCTAATTTGTCGATTATTTAAAGGCAGTTCTCGGCGTAGAATTTTGGTATAACCGATAATTCCATTCAGAGGAGTACGCAATTCATGGCTGAGATTAGCAATGAATCTGTCTTTAGCATTATTAGCAGAGATAGCTACTTCTTTGGCTTGTTGTAATTCTTCGATCGAAGTTTTTAGCTGATTCGTCATTTGATTGAAATAAGCACCGAGAATTCCTAATTCATCTTGGCGTTTAATTTGTACTCGGCGGTCTAAATTGCCTTCTGCAAAATCAATGGCTGCTTCTCCCAAATTGCTAATGGGCTTAATTAAACGACTGGCTAATAAAAATGTAAATCCACTTGTACCTAGTACCGCAATTAAACCAATTAAAAATGCTAAGTTTTGAAATTCCTGTCTATTCTGAAAAAATTCGGCTTCTTCTTGAACAACAATTACACCCCAATCATTTTCAGTTTTGGTGCTGTAAGAAATCCATCTCACCCCTTGGCTATCTTGAAAAAATTGTTCTTGTCCTTCTTGTTCTTGCCCATAATGATTGCCTAAAAGACTTTTTACTGGAGGATATTGACTGAAATTGGTTAATTCTGCTTTGGATAAGTATTGAAGATTGGGATGGACTAAGATATAGCCATTTTGATCGACGACAAAAGCATAACCCGTTCGGCCAAATCTTAACTCACCAACTTGTTCGGTTAAGATTTTTAAGTCGGTACATATGGCACTCACTCCTTGAACTTGTTGTTCTCTTTTAATAGGAGAAGCTATGCACAAATTAGGTTTTTTGTCAAGGCGACTTATTAAGGTTTGATAACTAATTTCATTTCCTGTTAAAGCTGAATGAAAATATGCCCTATCTCCATAGTATTGAGGTGGTTTGTCATCACTACGAGCCAGACTCCAACCATCTTTATCCGTAGTTATAGCTAAAGAGAGATGATTATAAGTATCAACTAGTTCTGAGAGTATAATTTTTTGGTTTTCAATATTTTCATTAATAATATCTGGTTGTTTGTTTAAATTCAGCAAAGCCAATACATTCGCTTCTTCCCAACTACTTATATTTCTAGCCAGCAATTGGGCTTTTAAGATTAGATTTTCTTGCGATTCTTGTAAAATCGTTTTGGATGCATTGGCGGTAGATATTAAGATAGCAATCGACATTAAAGGGAGAATACCGGATAAAACCAGAAAGGGCATCCGAAATCTCAAGCTTTTAAAAAAAGATACTTTCATCGCAATCAAATAATTAAAGTAAACTTGAGTTCATTGATAAACTTCTAAGATTACTTATCCTTAAGACTCAACACTTATCTGCTTCTCTGATTCTGGTTTTTTAGTATCTATATATTTTCTTTTTACTTTGTTAGTCAATTGATCTGAACATCATCAATTACATTAAGGTATCATCCAATTGTTAATACAAAGATGAGAAGCTTGTTCTCCCTGCTGATAAATTAACCTATAATTATGAAACCCAATAACAGAAACATCTCAACGCATTGTTAACTTTTGTTACAAATTCTTGATTAATAATACCTTTAGTAAAAAAGTATTGATTTCTATAGGGTAACAAGATTTATTGGGCTCATTTCTCGATCATTGTTAAGAGTTCGGCTTTTTCTTGCTCTAATTCTTGTATCGTTTGTTGCAAAGTTTCGATCACTCTATACATCTCCATCGGATCAAAAATGCGTAGTAGGCTAGTTTGCGTAACTATCCCTAACCCCTGACCCCAATTCCAAGAAACCACTAATCTTCTTACTCGTCTGCGTTGCATTTCTTGATGGGCAGTTATTAATGAATCTTCAGGACTCAGAAGAAACAAAGGAGTACTCATAACTTCTTCAGCTAGAATCTCTTTGAGATTTAATTGTAAGGTTTGAAACTGAATCATATCTCGCTCAGTAATAATTCCCATCGGCAACAAGATATTTTCAGTTTTATCTTCTTGCGTGATAATTACACAACTAACCTGATGTGTGGTCATAATCTGGGATATTGCCAGTACGGAAGTATCTAAAGATGCCTGAACTATGGTTTTACTCATAACATCAGCAACACGCCTTAGCTTGAGAAGATTTAATGGACGCATAGCTTGACGAATAGTTTCAGGGGAGACAATTCCTATTAAGTTGTTGTCCTTATCTAGGATGGGTAAATGACGAATTTTATAGCGACGAAACAGAAATAAAGCAGCAAAGATATCTTTAAAGTTATCTTTGGCTAAGGTGACTACGGGATTAGTCATTACCTGGGTAACTTTTACTGAATTAAAGTCAACTTCTGCTGCCGTTAGCTTAACAATATCCCTCTCAGTTAAGATACCTAGAAGTTTTCCTGCGTCCATCACCAAAGCACAACTAGAACAAGCTTTGTTATAAGGAAATAACTCTAGTGAGCTATCTTCGCTAGGTAATAAGCAACTACTCCCTCTAATTTGACTCATCATAGCGATCGCTTCAGTTAAATAAGTTTCTGGAGTAATAACTAAAGGAGAGCGATCGAGCGCTGCTTTTAAATCTGGGGTAGGAAAAAATTCTTCGTTGAGTTGCATGTCGATCCCTAAGCATAATGATTAAAAAAATTTCTTCACATTAACTCCGATACAGGATATGATAGACAAATGTTACAGATAAATCCTTGTAGTTATTGATAAGTATTGATTTTGCCTATGCCAAGGTGATAAGAGTTAAAGAGAAGTTAAGCAATTAAAGTCCAGTTTAGGCTCAGGAAGAAGAAAGAGGTTTAACGCCAGATATTCTGGGATTTTTACCATAAAGTCGGTCTAGTACCCTTTTAACAGATATTCTTCTCCATTGCTGACCACGCTTAGTTTTATACCCATTAAGATTAAGCCAATCGGCAATTTGCTGTAAAGACTTACCAGATTTATGATGACGGCGAATTAAGTCAATTACTTCCTGTTCTTTTGGTTCTTCTACTAATCGACCATTTATGGTCTTTTGACCGAAAGCTGGAGAGCCGTAGCCTGCGTATCCACCTTGAGCAGCTTTAGCTTTTCGTCCTTGTTCTAACCGTTTCCAGACTGTGTAAGCTTCTGACTTTTCTGCACTCATAATCAATCAAAAAAAATCAAGAGTATATAACTTACAGTTTATCAAGACACAGAAAAAAAATAATGCGTTTAATATTGTTAGGCCCTCCAGGAGCAGGAAAAGGCACTCAGGCGACATTTTTAGCTGAAAAACTGAAGATTCCCCATATTTCCACGGGAGAAATTTTGCGTCAGGCGATCGCCCAGAAAACTTCTGTTGGGATTCAAGCTCAATCTCACTTAGAAGCAGGAGATTTAGTTCCCGACCATCTAATTATGGCATTGATCAGAGAACGTTTAGCCAAACAAGATGCTCGTGTAGGCTGGATTTTAGATGGATTCCCTCGTAATTTATCTCAAGCTCAGGCTTTAGACCATATTCTCCAAATTTTAGGAAATACCTATCCTTTCGTTGTGAACTTTAATGTCGATATGGAAAGCCTAATTAAAAGAATGCTGCAAAGAGGTCGTCAAGACGATAACGAAAATACTATTCGTCGCCGTCTCGAAGTCTATCAAGAACAAACTAGTCCTCTGATTAATTTTTACAGAAAGCGTCGCTGTCTGATTAATATCAATGGCAGTCTTTCTGTGGTGGAGGTTACTTGTAGTTTAGAAAACGCACTATCACTAAAATCACCAACTTAAACACTACTAAATATAGGGAGTAATCAATAGTAATTATGGCTAGTTATAAAGTTAGATTAATCAACGAAGCAGAAGGATTAGACCAAACTATCGAAGTGGCAGAAGATCAATATATTTTTGATGCAGCAGAAGAAAATGATATCGATCTTCCTGTTTCTTGTCGTGCCGGTTCCTGTTCTAGCTGTGCCGGAAAAATTGTTTCAGGCACAGTAGATCAATCAGAGCAAGCTTTCTTGGATGACGATCAGATTGAATCGGGATTTGTCCTGACTTGTGTTGCTTATCCTTTATCTGATTGCACTATTAAAACTCATCAAGAAGATGAACTATACTAAACCATTTGCCTAAGAGCAAAAAACTTTATCATGACTAAAGCAAATTTTATTCAAGGCAACGAATTCGAGCAACTACTGAACGGGGAAAAACCTTTAGTTGTTGATTACACGGCAACTTGGTGTGGTCCTTGTCGTTTAATTGCGCCTTTAATCGATCAGCTAGCAGCAGATTATGGAGATCGAGCCAATGTTGTCAAAATAGACATCGATCAAAATCGGGATAATGCCAAACAATTTGGCATTCGTAGTATTCCTGCCGTTCTAATTTTTAAAGGTGGTGAGGTAGTAGAAACTCTAGTGGGTAAAGCTCCTTATGAAACTTTTAGTGATGCTTTAGCAAAACATCTTTAGGCTCAAACAGACTCATTCACAGTCGGAGCATAGTTTTAACTAGCTATTAGCTTGTAGCTAATAGCTAATCAATTAATTCAGATTCATCGTCTCAAAACTCAAATGCTCCCAATGCTATCGATCGAAAAAAATTATGTCATGAATACTATTGCAACAATTAAGTGTTTTTGCCCTAACTGTGGTGGTAATGCTACTCGTATTTACTTTAACAGTCCCGATCCCAGGTATCATCGCTGTGCTAGTGACCAAGTAATCCAAACAGAATGCCCAAGCTGTGATTACTTAATGGTAATGTGCGCCCGCAATGGCATAGTCATTGAAGCTTATGCACCCAGTATGACTGCTCCAGTAGGGAATTTAAAATCGCTGGATGCTATTTCTGGAGAAAAAGAAAGAACAGTTTTTTGTTGAGTAATTAGTCGATAATATTCTTTTGAGTACAGTTTAAAAAAGGTAATAGTTAAGATGCTTAAAGCTCGTGACATCATGACAACTTCTGTGGTTACCGTTAGTGGTTCGGCAACAGTAGCAGAAGCAGTTAAGTTAATGAAAGACAAAGGCTTAAGGGCTTTAATCGTCGATCGCCGTAGTGATAGCGATCCTTATGGAATTGTAACTGAGACAGATATTGTCTACAAAGTAGCAGCATTTGGACACGATCCTAAAAAAATGCGAGTTTACGAGATTATGACTAAACCCTGTGTAGTAGTCAATCCCGACTTAGGCGTAGAATATGTTGCTCGTCTGTTTGCTAATACTCGTATTCGTCGCGCTCCCGTTATTGAGGGTAAGTTACTGGGTATTATTTCTATCAGCGATATTCTCAACAAGGGTGACTTTGTCGAGAAGCCCAAGCAACTTTATCTTGAAGATCGCATTGAGGCTGCTAGAGAAGATGCCCGCAGTATTTGTGCTGAAAAAGGAGCAACCTCTCCTGAGTGTGCTGCTGCCTGGGATGTAGTCGAAGAATTACAAGCAGCAGCAGCAGATCGTCGTCAGGCTAAAGAAGATACTAGAGATGTAAGTAATTCTCTTAAAGATTATTGTGCAGAAAATCCTGATGCTTTAGAGTGTCGCATTTATGAGGATTAAGAGAAATTTGCACTAGCTAATTATTTTGAGATTAACAGGATTAAAGCCATGATGAGAGCAGAAGAGATTATGACCAAAGATGTCGTTACCATTAGTGGTTCGGCAACAATAGCAGAAGCGGTTAAGATAATGAAGGATAAAGGCTTGAGGGCTTTAATCGTCGATCGCCGTAGTGATAGCGATCCTTATGGAATTGTGACTGAGACAGATATCGTCTACAAAGTAGCAGCATTTGGACACGATCCTAAGAAAATGCGAGTTTACGAGATTATGACTAAACCTTGTGTAATTGTCAATCCTGACTTGGGAGTAGAGTATGTTGCTCGTCTGTTTTCCAGTACTCGTATTCGTCGCGCTCCTGTAGTCAAAGGTGAGTTACTAGGAGTAATTTCTATTAGTGATATTCTCAACAAGAGTGATTTTGTGGAAAAGCCGAAAAGTGCTTTTGAACTTTATTGCGAAGAAAATCCTGATGCTTTAGAAGCAAGAATTTACGAGGATTAAGCTTATCTTCATTGCCTTTACTGGGGGTCGATTCTAGCTCTTGTCTGAGCGGTTTGACCAACAACTGAAGCTAAAAGCTAATATTCTTATGGACACTCCCCTGGATGCGCTTCGCTCAATTCGGGACGGGACTGATAAACTCCTGGGGAAACCCCAGGAGACAGCCCCTCGGATTCCAATACTGTTCGGATAAGCCTGAAAACTTAATGGAATTAGGGAGTGTGGTCAGTGTGGTCAGTGTGGGAGGAGACAACTTTTAAGGTTAATCTCCCCTCTCTTCGCTCTCTCTCTTGTCTTCCCTCTCTCTGTCTCAACAGACAACCTTCTTAACCGAACAGTATTGCCTCGGATTCTTCCTTAACAGGGATCTTCGCAGATCTATCACTCCAGAAGCTTTCTTACAACAATCACTACTTCTGAAAATTCTTTGGACAACTGGCAATTAGTAATTAAAGGATGGTTCACGACCAATCGTCAATTATCCATTAACTAAATGAGCTTCTAAGAACCAGAGGCGTTTATCAATGGTACGAGAGATTTCGGTATACAAATCTGCTGTATCTGCATCACCCAATTCATCAGTAGCATCGATCGCTTCTCTGACATGCTTACCATAAGCTGCATAGCGATCGGCTAAGGCGGTAATATGTTCGATACCACTCACAGCATCTAAAGGATATTCAGGTAAAATCGATTCAGAAGCTGCCATGCGTGCTGTTCCTAGGGCTGTACCACCCAAAGCTGTTACCCTTTCGGCTACCATATCGACATACTCTTCCAGTTCCCCAGACATTTCATCAAACAGTTCGTGTAACTGGTAGAAATCTGTTCCTTTTACGTTCCAGTGTGCTTGTTTAGTTTGAGTTTTCAGGTCTAAAGTTGCAGCCAGGCTTTGATTGAGGATATCAATCACTTTAACGCGAACTTCTTCGGCAATATCAATGCGTGTGGAATAAAGTTTTTGCTTGGAAATAGTAGTAACCATGTTTGTGTTCTCCTTATTGTTTTACAACTTAACTAAATAACTAATAACTAATGACTAATGACTAGATTAACCAAAAGCGATATCTAAAAACATCATGGCGACAAAACCCCCCATAATTCCTAGAGTACCTTCTTGAGCAATACTCTGATGATCTATCTCAGGAATGATTTCATCGACAATCACGAATAACATTGCTCCTGCTGCTGCTGCCATTCCCCAGGGTAAGAATGCTTGACCAAAACTGACTACTCCTGCACCTACTAAACCACCAATTGGTTCGACTAAACCAGTCAACAGGGAAATACCAAAAGCAAAGGCGATCGAATAATCTAACTCTCTTAATGCTAAGGCAACTACTAGTCCTTCGGGCATATTTTGTAAGCCAATTCCTAATGCCAGAGGCAATCCATGGCTAACATTCCCATCACCAAAACCAACTCCGACAGCTAATCCTTCAGGAAAATTGTGTAGGGTAATGGCTAAGACAAATAACCAAATCCTTTGCCAGTTTTCAGTAATTCTTCCTTCTTGCCCTTTAAAGAAATGCTCGTGAGGAAAGTTATTATGAATTAACCATAAAAATCCTGCACCTAAGATAATTCCTATACTTACTATTAGGGCAGCTTGTTGTTGAGAATATCCCAGATCGATCGCTGCTTCTGTACCAGGGACAATTAGGGAGAAGGTTGTTGCAGCTAGCATTACACCACCACCTAACCCTAAAAGAATTCCTTGCCATCTTTTGGTTAGCCTAGTCGTAAATAGAATTGGTAAAGCACCTACTGCTGTCCCCATACCTGCCATTAAACTAGCTACAAAACCTAAAAAAATTGTTCCCATAATTTTCCTCCCCGATAAATTTAATAGGTGGGGTATGTAGCTTTCAAGTGTATGTTTTTAATAAAGTTGAAAATCTTAACTCTAGTTAGAACGAAAGAATGGGCTTTTCCCACTCTGCTTCCTCCGCTTCCTCTGCCCGTCTCAACCGTCAAATCTTAAAATCATACCCCTGAAAGGGGGTATGTAGGGGCGAATAGTGGTTCGCCCTTACAACATTATTTTGAGCCTTTCAAATAAGCCAACATAGTATCAGCATCAGAAACTTCAAAGGGATCGGTAGGACAATTATCGCCAAAATCTGGTTCGATAAACATTTTTTCGATCTTCTTATCGTCTACTACCATTGAGTATCGCCAAGAACGCATCCCAAAACCAAGATTATTTTTATCTACTAACATCCCCATTTTGCGAGTAAATTCTCCGTTACCGTCGGGAAGTAAGAAAACATTTTTTGCTCCTTGCGCTTTACCCCATTGGAACATGACAAAAGCATCATTCACCGAGAGACAAATTACTTCGTCTACACCTTGGGCTTTAATATCATCGTAAAGTTCTTCGTAACGTGGTAAATGAGTAGAAGAACAAGTAGGGGTAAAAGCACCAGGTAAAGCAAACACGACTACTCGCTTACCACCAAAAATTTCGTCGGTGGTTCTGTCTTGCCAGCGAAAAGGATTGGGTCCTTCCACAGATTCATCACGGACTCTAGTTTTAAATACTACGTCTGGTACTTTGTCTCTCATAGTTATGACTCTTATTATTTATATCGTACTCGTTATGAGTTTCTTTGAATAAATCATACTCATAACGAGTATGAGTTGTCAAGTAAAAAAATTGAATTTATGTTTAACTCGAAATAATTGTTAGGTAAGATTCTAGTAAGCGATCGCCAACCCACCCAGAAAAATACTTAACTGCTATAGTATAAAATGTTACTTACTTGTATGCTCGTCATTTCTGTAACTATGAAGCTTATAGTTTATTTGAGCCGTTAATATCTAATGAAGAACTCTAAGTTGAGTTGCTTGATATGAGTTTCTGAGGAATCTTAGCTAAAGCACTACTAATTACCAAAGAATCTGCACTATCTAGATGAGCATTTTCACTAATATAGCGTTTCCAGGCTTTTGTTCCTGGTTGTCCTGCAAAAAGTTGCAGCATATGGCGACTGATAGAATGTAACTTAACTCCTTTGCCTACCCAATAGTCTATATAGGGAAACATAGCTTCCACAATCTGATGACGAGTTGGGGGTTCTATTTTCTGGTTATAAATATCTCGATCGACTGTAGCAAAAAGATAGGGATTATCGTAAGCAGCACGTCCAATCATTACTCCATCTACATAGTTAAGATGATGTTTTATTTGTTCTAACGTTGTAATTCCGCCATTAATTTCGATAAATAAAGAGGGAAAATCTTGCTTAAGACGATAGACATCCTCGTAACGCAGAGGAGGAACATTGCGATTTTCTTTGGGACTTAAACCTTGTAACCAAGCCTTACGGGCGTGTACACTAAAACGTTGACAACCAGCTTCTGCCACAATCGTGACAAACTCCGCCATATCTTCATAGCGATCGCGATCGTCTACCCCAATTCTATGCTTTACGGTAACAGGAATACTTACTGCTTGCTGCATTTTAGTTACTGCTTTAGCAACTAAATTTGGCTGTGTCATTAAACAAGCACCAAAATTACCACTCTGTACTCTAGGACTAGGACAACCAATGTTAAGATTTACTTCGTCATATCCCCAATCTTCAGCAATTTGAGCGCATTCAGCCAATTCTTGAGGGTTATCTCCTCCTAGTTGCAGTACGAGGGGTTTTTCTTCAGGAGAGAAATCTAGTAGTTTACAGCGATCGCCATGAACAATTGCTTGGCTAGTAATCATCTCCGTATAAAGTAGAGTATAACGAGTAATTTTCCGCATCAAATAACGAAAATGACGGTCTGTCCGATCCATCATAGGTGCTACGCTAAGAGGGTTATAATTCTCTGTACGGAAATTCGATAACGGCATAAATTTTAAATAATCCAGGGGTAGGGACGTTCCCTGGAACGTTCCTACTACATAAAAAATTACGTTGGAATAAATGTCAAACGTCTATTGGTTTAAAGCTCTAATCATCTTTTGTAGATTAGATAAGATACCAGATTTTTTGGGTCGAGGGATGTTACTATCTTGTGTGCTGTCACCACTAGTTAATTTAAGCAACAATCTTTCTAATGCATCACCTACAGGTTTTTGTGATTGTTCACTAGCTAATTCGTAACCTTCTTCTTTTTCTAGCCAAATTTGCCAAGGCGAAGGATGACAGCGCAGTAAAGCAGCACCTTCTAAAGGTTGAAAATAGTAAGCAGAAAAGAGAGTACTGATAAAACGTTCTCTCAGTTGACGAGCAGCTAAACCAATTCCCACAATAGAAACATCTTCTAATTGAGGAATTAGCAATACTACAGGGCGATCTTCTGCTGCATTACAGAGTTTTTCTACCCGCTCAACTTCTATTGAGGAGGGGCAAACCAACAAAAAAAGTTCATCTTCGGGAGTAACTTTGGTTTCTACAGGAGTATAACGACTACCCAAGTCTGTAACCCGAAAAGCAACTTCACCCCAATCTCGCTTAGCTAGAGAGGCTGCACCAGTATCAGGAAAGATAACTTTTAATCCAGAACCATATTCCGTAAAAATTGTAGTAAATTCTAGAGCTAATGCTTGAGCTTGAAGAGGAATCTCAGCAATAACTAATTCTACTTGTACACGATTATAACCATCGGCTAAGGCAGCTAAGGTTGCTTCTTTGGCTTGGTTTACTGCTTCGTCTAAAGATTGAGGAAAGGTATTCATCTGCAATTTTGGCTAGGTCAACTCCCTATAGGTAATTCTACCTTAGACTTACAATTTGCTACAAAGAATTTCTTTGACGCAACACAGTTAAAAGCTTAGTAAATTCAGCAGGTAAAGGCGCGATCGCTTCAATTAATTTTCCTGAGACTGGATGTTGTAAACTTAGTTTACGGGCATGGAGAGCTTGACCAGTTAAATTTACGCCTACGGAACGACCAGAACTATAGAGAGGATCGCCGACAAGAGGATGACCACTATAACTACAATGAACTCTTATTTGATGGGTACGTCCTGTCCCTAAAATAAATTCCAGCAAACTATAGTTACCCAATCTTTCTAAAACTTGCCAATGGGTAACAGCTTCTCTGCCACCTTTCTCTACAGAAACAACCGCCATTTTTTTGCGATCGACCCGATGACGACCCACAGGTAAATTAATAGTTGTTTCTGTATTAGTAGGTGAACCGTAAACTATCCCCCAGTATTCCCTTCTGGCAGTTTTGGCTTTAATTTGTGCTTGGAGATGTTGATGGGCAAAATCTGTTTTTGCTACCACGATCGCGCCAGTGGTATCTTTATCTAAACGATGAACAATGCCAGGACGTTGTACTCCACCAATTCCTGCTAAGTTGTGACAATGATAAAGTAAGGCATGAACTAATGTACCAGTCTCATGACCAGGGGCAGGATGAACTACTAAATTAGCAGCTTTATTAATAATTATTAAGTGTTCATCTTCATAGAGAATATCGAGAGGAATAGCCTCTGGTTGCAAGTCTAGAGGTTGGGGAGTAGGAATAGTCAGATATAAGAGATCGCCCTTTTGGACTTTAATTTTCTTACTATTACAGACACTCCCATTTAACTCGACATTACCTTCCTCAATCAATTTTTGTAGACGAGAACGAGAAATATCTGGTAACTGTTTAGATAACCAGCGATCGAGACGATCGCCTCGATCCTCTACTTGTAAATCAATTTGAGTTGAATTAACTCGCTCTACTCGTACTGGCTCAACCACCATTTTTCAGCAAGTCTTTGATCATATCTCCAGTCGGTTCTTGCTCAACCATAGTTTGACGAGAATCTGTAATCAACCAATCAAGGGCTGCTGCTTGAACATCGATCGCTGCTCCTGTTTTATCTACACAGTAGCGTCCAAACACAAGTTTATCCACTAACCTTACTCCCGCACCCAAACGAGAATATTCAAAAATAACACTGTTATCTACTGTTGCTCCACTACAAATCCAACAGTTAGGACCAATCATAGCTGGACCAATAATGGTTGCGCCATCTTCAATTTTGGTCATACCACCAATGTAAACTGGTCCTTTAATGTTTACTTTGTCCCAATTTACAGCAACATTGAGACCAGTATAAATTCCTGGGGAAACTTCTTTACCAGGGATGTCAACATTCTTAATTTCTTTGGTTAAAACTCCCCGAATAGCGTGCCAGTAATCGGGAACCTTACCAATATCCACCCATTCAAAATCCATGGAGACGGCATAAAAAGGCGCACCCATCTCCACTAATTGAGGAAATAATTCACCGCCAATGTCATACTTTTGCTTAGGAGGGATGTAATCAATAACTTGGGGTTCAAATATATAAATACCAGTATTAATTTCTGTACTTAAAGCTTCTTCCACAGATGGTTTTTCTTGGAAGGATTTAATCTTACCCTCGTCATCGGTAACGACAACACCATAACTAGGAACATCCTCTTTTGGTACGGATTTAGTTACAATTGTTGCGATCGACCCTTTCTCTCTATGCCATTTTAAAGCTGCGGTTAAATCGAGATCGATTAGTGCATCACCACACAAAACAATAAAAGTATCATCAAAAAAAGCATTAAAGTCTTGAATTCGTTTTAACCCACCCGCAGAACCAAGGGCTGCCCCTACCAGTTTTCCTTCAACAATACTTCCTTCAAAAGAGTAGGCGATATCAACCCCAAAACGTTGACCATCTCGAAAATAGTTTTCGATCTCTTCAGCCAGATGACTAACATTAACCATAATCTCACTAAAGCCATGTTTTCTTAGAAGTTCTAATAAAAACTCCATCACTGGCTTTTGCAAAATGGGAATTAAAGGTTTGGGAATTGTGTATGTAATGGGACGTACTCTAGTGCCTTTGCCAGCAGCGAGAATCATGGCTTTCATGAATGCTTCTCCTCAACCAGATCCATGTGTATTTTAGAACTACTCTAGTCTATCAGCAATATCTTAATAGAGCTAAAGTTCCAGTTGGAAATTGAGGGGGCGAATAGTTAAATCTTGATAAAATTCTTCTTGGGATAACTCTACTTTTGACTGAGCAGAGAGCAATAATAATGCCCAAAATATTCCTGCTCGTTCTGAAGAAGAAGAATGATTAGAATTACTTATTAATACTTGGCCATTAGAATTCTCTTTATTAATCCACCACTGTAATAATTCTTCCCAATCGATATAGTCTTGTTCTGGAGCTAACTTGGGCAAGTCTGAGTAGAGAAAACGTTCTAATTGAATAGCCAATTCACTTAGATTCTCATTGTGAGCTAGTTGAGTAATGGCACGAATAGCGTCTCTACGGGAACGAGAAGATTTGCGGGGACGAGAATTAGTAGCATCTGCCTCTATTTCTGCTGCTATATGTTCTAGTTGCTCAATTAATTCTTGTAACGTTACTCTGCGTTTACCCACGGAGGCAGTTGAAGTACGTCGGCGTAAATGATTTTCTAAATGTAAAGGTAAAGAACGCTTGTTCTCTTCCTCTAGCAAAATTTCCTCATCGATAAATTCATCAACTTCTTCTGGAGCATTTTCTTGCCTTAGCAGTTCGAGGGTATCTGCTTTGAGCAAAACGAGCATTGATGCCCAAACAAAAGCTTGACCAGATTGGGGTAAATCAGCATTTTGTTGTGCTGCGATATTTTCATCAAGCAACCCTAATTCAGTTAAAAATCGATCGATTATGGTAATTACAGGGACATCCCAAGGGTCTATTTCTCCTCGTTCTGCTAAATTAATTAAGTTGGCGATCGCGCTTTGGGTGGAGACTACAGCCATAAATTTAGTAATTATTACTGATTAGTTAATAATAGTAAAAACAAATAATCCTAATTGGGTCAATAATTAAGATTAAGATCAACAATATAACTATGAATTTATCTGTTGCCAATTTACGACAAAATTATACTCTCTCAGGTCTAAATGAGACTGAAGTCGATCCTAATCCTGTCCAGCAATTTGCGCTTTGGTTTCAACAAGCGGTAGATGCTCAGTTGATAGAACCAAACGCTATGACTTTAGCTACAGTTGATGCTAATAGTCAACCTTCTGCCCGTATTGTGTTACTCAAAAATTTTGATGAACGGGGTTTTGTCTTTTTCACTAACTACGATAGTCTCAAAGGACAACAATTAGCAGAAAATCCCCAAGCTGCTCTGGTTTTTTGGTGGGGAGAATTGGAAAGACAAGTCAGGATTGAGGGCAGAGTAGAAAAAGTAAGTGACTCTGAATCAGATAATTACTTTTATAGTCGCCCTCAAGGTTCTCAACTGGGTGCTTGGGCATCTCCTCAAAGTCAAGTAATTGATAGTCGGGAAGTATTGGATCGCAAGCTAGGACAATTACAAGAGCAATATCAAGAGCTAAAAATTTCCCGTCCTTCTCATTGGGGTGGTTTTAGAGTTGTTCCTAGAGTGATTGAATTTTGGCAAGGTCGTCCTAACCGTCTCCACGATCGTCTTTGTTATCGTCTTATTGCAGAAAAAACTTGGGAAATTAAACGATTAGCTCCATAATCTCTCGTTTTGTCCATAAAGTATTGGCTATGTATTAGCTATAAATTTTCAATACTGCGACTTTTTCCTGTAGTTTGAACCATTATAGATTTTTTTTCAACTTTGGGGATTCCCTGTAATCTAATTTTTTATTTTTTATTTCTAATTTGGAAAGCGAATCGCGAATAAAGTATTAGAAACAGTAGGCTAGAAGGATTCAGAATTTATGAGCGTAAAATCAATTAGACTGCTTCCCATCTTCTTAGTTTTTGGCTTAGTAACTACATTAGGTGCTTGCACCACTCCTGAAGAAGTAACCTCTCCAGACAATGGTGCTGCCCAAGAGGGTGTAGTAGACTCAGAAGTACCAGCGCAAACTACAGAGGCTGAATGAATTCTAGCAATCGGCAGTTTTAGGGTTCGATCGACACGAGAAGAAAATCTCATTTTTTCATCTCTACTAATAGTAATGTAACTGATAAATTTCCCAAAGGGTTTGGCATTGTCAAACCCTTTTTAAGTTAATGGGTTAAAACAGAATATGGTGAACTATATATTGCTCACTCTTTAAGATATTATGAGAATTCTTGTTGCTAGTCATACTTATATTGTCGATCTCAACTGTGAAAAACTCAGAGAATTGTCTTGTTTATCATCGGATATAGAAGTAACGATAGTAGTCCCTAAAAAGTGGCGACCTGGTGGTGTACAAAATAAAATTATTGAACCAACCCAAAAAATTGCCAGAAGTTTTAGCATAGTTCCTATTTCTAACTTTAGTCAAAATAATCAAGGATTACTTACTTTTGGTGCTGATATTATTGGGTTGCTTAAAAAGTTTAAGCCTCATATTATTCAGGTGGAGCAAGGGGCAAAATCTTTAGGATACGCTCAATTAATCACTCTTAATCGATTCTTGGGACTTAAGGCAAAAAATATCTTTTTTACTTGGTGGAATCTTCCCTACACTAATAAATTCCCCATCTCTTTATTAGAAAAATACAACCTAAGTAATACTCATGGAGTCATATCAGGTAATCAAGATGGGGTGGATATTTTACGAGAACATGGTTATCGAGGAAAAGTAAAAGTTTTACCTCAACTGGGGGTGGATGAAAAACTATTTTCCCCTCAAATTCAACCAGAATTGATGTCTAAATTAGCTATTACTAACAATGATTTCGTTATTGGTTTTGTCGGTAGATTTGTACCTGAAAAAGGTATCTTAACTTTAATTAAAGCTCTGACAGGCTTACCAGAATTATCTTGGAAACTACTTTTATTAGGTAGGGGTGAGTTAAAAGAAAAGATAGAACAAACAGCAACAGAAGCAGGTATAAAAGATCGGCTAATTATGGTAGAGAGTGTTCCTCACGATGAAGTACCTTGTTATATCAACCTGATGAGTACTTTAGTTCTACCATCTGAAACCACTTACCAATTTACAACTCTAACGGCTGCGGGTTGGAAAGAACAATTTGGTCATGTTTTAATTGAAGCAATGGCTTGTCGTGTTGCTGTTGTCGGTTCAGATTCAGGAGAAATTCCCCATGTAATAGAAGATGCTGGTTTGGTATTTCCCGAAGGAGATGCCCAAGCCTTGAAAAATTGTTTGCAACAGCTAATCGAACAGCCAGAGTTATTAGATAAGCTAGCTCAAAAAGGACTCGATCGAGCTAGAGAAAGATATACTAATACAGCTTTAGCTCAACAACAATTAGAATTTTACCAAGAATTATAAATATAACATTTCGAGTTGTTGGATTTTGCCTTAAATATTCTTCAAGCTTAATAAATCTACTGCATAAACCTTAGCTGAGAGTGACTATAGTTAAATAATAGAGCAGCAATCCATTGACTATGTCATCAAAATTACAGATAGTTGGAGAAAAAACTTCTCACCATGAACAAATTATCAAGCGATTCTCGATGTACATTTCTATTAGAGATGAACCTGGTAAGACCAGAACTACATTAGTGCAAAAGTATCATCCTTTCTTAAAAGAACTGATGACTTACTTAATAGAGCATGAACCAACTGCTAGTGAAGAATATTGGTCTCGTTGGTTTTTAAAAAACCTAATTAATTTTACTCATACTTATCCAACTATACTATTTAATCGATTTCCCTTGTATGGTTTTTATTTATTAGTAATTTCCAATCAACTTTATCAACAATTATTGATTAGCTATTTACAACTCATTTGTTTCTATGCAGCAAAACAAATAAGTAATCAACTCCAACAATCACCTAATTTTAAATTGCATTATCCTTTAGAAGAATGTTTTGTAATTGCTTGTGAAGCCTCCTTGAGACCAGGGAAATTATTGAAAAATTTTGATTTTTGTAGTAACTTTCCTCTTTATGGTTATGCGAGAAAAACTTTAAATCGGACAATTACTAATCAGGTAGTTAAAGATTTTAAACTTAGAGCGATTAAATTATCAGACTATGGTTTATTAAATTCTCTTACTCCAACTAAACTAGAAAAATATCTGAGATTGTACGGTATTTCTTCTCAGGAAATCAGGCAATATTGTTTAGCGTGCCAAATCTTTCAAGAATTATTCTTGGAGTTTTTTCCTCCCGATGCCAAGGGGAAAACTAACAGAAAATCCATCACCTATTTATCTGAGCAACAATTGTCACAAATTTCCCTGGTTTACAATCAGAGATTATCCAAACTAAATACTAAAATAGCACCAATTATTCCCGAAAAAATCCAAGAAATATTAACTGTTTGTATCAAAGCAGCAAGGATGGCTTTGCAAAAACAGTTTATTTCTATAGAAGAGCCAAATATAGCCGTAAACTTAGGTGAATATGAGCCAGATCGATTATTGCAAACAGAAAAACAAACTCATTTGGCAGAACTAGAAAACACTATTTTAGATAGCTTTCATTCCCTAGATCAAAATGTTAAAACTAGTTTATTTTTATGGCTAGGGTTAGAAATAAATCAGATCGACTTACTTTCTCTTCTCAATTTGCAAAAGCAGTATCAAGTAACTCGTTATTTTCAACGACAACAAAAAAATATTCTCAAAAGAACTGTCTGTATTTTCTTGTCAAAATATTCGACAGAAAGTATCAGTATAGAAGAATTAAATAGACTATGCTTAGACAATTTAGAATATATCAAAGAATATCTGCAAAAATATTGTAAAGATTTTATCGGCAATATTTTAGCTTTGATAATAAACAATAATTTTTCTGGGGACGAAAAAGAAGTTTTAATCAGCCATTCAGCCGATGATAATTTATGGGGTGAGCAATACGATCGGATATATGACCAACTCAAAAATCTTTTGCAAGTAAGTATTGAACATGAGTTAAAGATTAGTTTGTCTCAATTTAGTTCGACTGAAAAATACTTAAACAAGTTTGTCAGTAAATGGATACAAAAAAACACAGCTTTTCTCTATCAAATGAGGTAAATAACATGTCCCTGACTATAGAAGATTTAACTGCGATATATCCCGATCAGTTATTATTAGAATTTACCACCCAAGAACGAGAAAAAGCTTGGCAGGAAATTCAGTCCAAAAACTACATAAATATAACTGCTCGTTGGCATACTTTTCTTAATTATTTATGTTTGCATACTCTACTGAATTATTTAGAGACAGAACAAAATTTTAATTTAAGTCCCCAAGTATGGAAGCAAGCAGATTTACTAAATTTTTGGCAGATTTTATCAGGGACAGCGATCGAACTCAATCAAAAACGGATAATTATTATTCCTCATGAAGAAAAAAATTGTTCTGAATTCGGTGTCCCCAGAGAATGGGTAGATATTCCTGATTGGATTGGCAATTATTATTTAGCAGTAGAAATAAACTTAGAACAATGTTGGCTCAGAATCTGGGGATATACAACCTATGAACAATTACGCGAACAGGGTAAATACAATTGGCTAGATGAAACTTATTATTTACCAGCAGAAGAACTAATGGAAGAGCTTACGGCCCTGTGGTTGATGGTAGAATCTAACTCGAACTATCGAAGACAATTAAAGCCCTTTCCCTTTGGGGAGCTTATTAACTCTAAGACACCTCTAAAGTGCTTTTCACCCTCTTTATCAGCTCATGATGCTAGAACTTTATTAGGTAGGTTAGCCAGAAGCGATCGAGGCTCCCTAAGACTAAATCTTCCTTTTGAAGAATGGTCAACATTAATTGCTGACGATCGCTGGAGAAAAAAATTATATCAACAACACAAACTAATGGAAACTCCCCAATTAAGTAAAAGTACAGTTGATTTGTCTGAATGGTTGCAGGGAAAATTTACTTTAGGTTGGCAGCCTCTTGCCGAGTTTATCAATTCAGCAATGAATGCTAATGTTTATGCCTTGCGGAGTAACTCAGAAAGCTTGTCTTCTAAAGTGGAAGGGGTAAAGTTACTAGATTTAGGAATGCAGCTAGGTAATCAATCTGTGGCTTTACTTATTGGGATGACACTAGAAACAGAGAATAAAATAGGAGTCCGTGTGCAACTTCACCCAGTTGGAGAAAAAAACTATTTACCCACAAATATTAAACTAGCTTTGATTAATCACTCAGGCAAAATACTACAAGAATTTGCAGCCCGTAGTCAAGATGAATTGATTCAACTTAAACATTTTACTTGTCCCAGAAAAAAAAGATTTTTGATCCGAGTGGCACTAAACAGTTATAGCATTACAGAAGAGTTCGCCCTCGATTAATCTAAAATGGATGAGTAATTTTGTTTTCTTAAACTTAGGGAAAGGTTGCTTACTGCATGGTTTTCCTTTCGTCAGTGCTAGACTGCATTTGTCAGGAAAGATAATGGAATTTTCGGGAAGTCTACCAGCTTCTCCTAAAATTTTGGAAAATTATCGCCGTTGGCAGTTATTGTATGAGTTACTCTACAAAGCTCGCTCACTCAATGTTCGTAGTCCGTTGCAATCTTGTTTAAGAACCTACCCCGATCGTTCATCCCTAACCACAAATCTTGAAGAAGATGATATTTGCATCAATGATGCAGATATTACTCATGTCTCGTCCAGTGACTTTACTAATATTTGTAATGAATTACAACAAAATCTTAATGATTGGTTAGCTAGTCCTGATTTTCTACCTATAGAACGTCAACTACGCAGACAATTAGAACCAGAGGCAGAAATATATTTTATTATTCAGACAGATAATTATCAACTCAGGAGATTACCTTGGTATATTTGGCAATTCTTTACTGACTATACTCATGCAGAAGTATCTTTAGGTTCGCTAAATTTTGAGCCAAAAAAGCAAATTCCGACAGCTAGTAAACAAGTCAGAATTTTGTCTATTTTTGGGGATTCTACGGGAATCGATCTAGAGAAAGATAAGCAATTATTGACGAATATACCAGGAGCGGAAATAGTCTTTTTGGTAGAACCTCAACGTCAACAATTAGATGATACATTATGGGACCAAAGAGGATGGGATATTCTCTTTTTTGCAGGACATAGTTATAGCTTAGAAGACGAGCAAACAGGCAAAATTGTGATTAACTCCGCAGAAAGTTTAACTATTCCTCAACTCAAAAATTCCCTCAATAAAGCGATCGAAAGAGGATTAAAATTAGCTATTTTTAACTCTTGTGCTGGGTTGGGTTTAGCTACCAAATTGACAGACTTGTCTCTTCCCCAAATGATTGTGATGCGTGAACCAGTACCAGATGTGGTCGCACAACAATTTTTAAAATATTTTTTAACAGCTTACAGTCGAGGACAATCGTTTCCTTTAGCTGTAAGGGAAGCAAGAGAAAGATTACAAAGCATTGAAGGAGAATTTCCAGGGGCTAGCTGGCTACCTGTAATTTTCCAAAATCCTGCTGAAGTACCCCTCTCATGGCAACAATTAAAAAATAAACTCGATTTTAGTCCTCATCTTTATCAACCTCATTTGCCCTCTCCTCAACCTAAACTAAATAAAGTTTTTCTCACTACGGCGATCGTGACTATCTTCCTCATGATCTTACGATGGTTAGGGGGATTACAAGCTTGGGAATTAAAAGCTTTTGACTATTTCCTCCAAAAAATGCCCCCAGAACCAGCCGATCGTCGTATCTTAATTGTGGGAGTAGATGAGGAAGACATTAACCGCTATGGCTACCCTTTACCAGATTGGGTATTGGCAAAAGTAATCGATAAATTGCAATTTTATCAACCAGCAGCTATTGGTTTGGATCTTTTTCGCGATCGCCCTGTGCCTGAAAATAATTTGGCAGGACATCAAGCTTTAGGCAAACACTTCCAAAATGATTCTAGTTTAATAGTTGTTTGCGCAGGGGAAAATTTACAAAATAGTGTTTCTCCTCCTCTACAAAGTCCTCCAGAACAAGTAAGTTTTGCTGATTTACCCGACGATAGCCTTCCCACAAAAGGACAAGATGATACTGTCCGTCGATATCTACTTTCTCGTAGTCCCAACCCTGTTGCCCAGGCTTCTCGTTGTAATAGTAGCTACTCTTTGGCTTTGCAAGTAGTTGCTCGCTATTTTGAAACCAAAAATATTCCTGTGACTATTTCAGGAGAAAATTGGCAGTTTGGTTCACGTATTTTTCAACGTTTAGGCAATAGAAGTGCTGGCTATCAAACTCTAGATGCACGAGGCAATCAACTTTTAATAGCCTATCGTCATGCTCATCCTCTTGCTCAAACTGTAACTGTTCGTGATGTGTTGAAAAGTGGAGGTAATTTCGATCCGAGTTGGGTAAAAAATCGAGTAGTACTAATTGGTATGAATAGTCAAGCTATATCCGTTCCTGATATTCACGATACTCCTAGAGGAAAAATTGATGGTGTATCTATTCATGCTCACGCAGTTAGTCAGATTTTAAGTGCAGTAGAAAATAATCGACCTTTATTTTGGTGGCTACCTCAATGGGGAGATGCTATTTGGGTATTTTCTTGGTCATTAACAGGAGGTTTGGTAGTGTGGTTTTGGCGTGTTCCCCTAACTCGTAGCTTGGCTATGGGTGGCTCTGTAGCTATTTTGAGCTTAGTTTGTTGGTTGGGTTTAATCCAAGGTGCTTGGTTGGCTTTTGTCCCTTCAGCTTTGGGGATTATTCTGACTGGAAGTTATGTATTAGTCTGGGAAAATTCGCAGCGCAACCAGAAAAATGGTTATTAATTTA
>JBFRWE010000451.1:0-2952 GCA_051439345.1 Xenococcaceae cyanobacterium | reverse complement strand
CAATTTATCGAGCCTTAATCTTTTTAGTAGTTGCTTCTCCTTGTGCTTTAATGGCATCAATTATGCCTACTTTACTATCTGGCATTGCTAATGGAGCTAGACAGGGCATTTTATTTAAAAATGGTGCGCAATTAGAAATGATGGGAGAAATCACAGCGATCGCCTTTGACAAAACAGGAACTCTCACTACTGGTAAACTACAAGTTGTTGATATTATCCCCAGAAAAGGTAAGTCAGAAAATGAAGTTTTACAGTTAGCTGCTGCCCTAGAATCTTGTTCTGAACATCCTATTGGAAAGGCTATTACTCAAACAGCAATTACAAAAAATATTCAGTGGCAACCAGCAACTAATGTCACAGCAAAAACTGGCGAAGGGATTACAGGTATTGTTAATAATGAAATTATTACAGTGGGCAAAGAAAATTTAATTAAGTCAGAAGTAAATAATTTTAGTTCCTACTTTTTAGATGAAAGTAACCGCCTCCAAAAACAGGGAAAAACAGTCATTTTTGTCGCACAATCACAAGAAATTATTGGCTTAATATCTGTTGCTGATACCGTCCGTTTAGAAGCTGGTAAAATGATAAATAAACTCAAGTCTATGAATATCAAATCTATAGCTATGCTGACAGGAGATAATCAACAAACTGCTCATAGTGTTGCTCAAAATCTCGGTATAAATTTAGTCTATTATGAATTATTACCAGAAGATAAATTAACAGTAATTAAGCGCCTGCAACAACAAAATAAAAATGTAGCAATGGTAGGAGATGGTATTAACGATGCTCCTGCTTTATCCCTAGCTACAGTTGGTATTGCTATGGGTAATGCAGGTAGTGATGTTACCTTAGAATCAGCAGATATTGTGTTAATGGCAGATCGGTTAGAAAAATTAGTAGAAGCTATAAATTTAGGTCGTCGCGCTAATCGTATTATTAAGCAAAATATTACTTTTGCTATTGGGTTTATTTTCCTATTATTAGTCGCTAACTTTACTGGAAATATCAATATGCCTCTTGGAGTACTTGGTCATGAAGGGTCTACAGTTTTAGTAACATTAAGTGGTTTACGTTTACTAAAATAATAATCATCTGAGTGATATCGATTATACAGCAAATTTCGGAGAAATGATGTAGAGGGTCAATGATAAAAATATTGTAGTGCGGGCATCTTGCCCGCGATGGGTGTACCTTATAACAACGGAAAGCACTGTAATATTGTTGATATTTAAACTAATACCAATTTGGCTAGGTGAGTATTGTCAGCCCTCAAACGTAAGCATTCAGCTATTAGCAGTCAGCTTCTCCTTTCCTGCGGAATGCTGCGCAAACGGAATGCTACCCAAACAGCAATGAAAATGAATAATGTAGCTCCATAGACTTTTTAGGTTAACTGATGGACTTTTACAGTAACTTTTAATTAGCATGAAATCTCGCTTATTACTTTTTCCTCTTTTAAAGGTAATAAAGCTGAGAGCTGACCGCTGAATGCTTACGCTCAAACTAAGTTTTGCCTTTAGATCGGCTTGCCCTGCAAATTCCGAGGCCATTAATTTTTTCAACTTGACACTTTCAAATAAAGGGTTAATAATAAAACAACTCAATAAGTAAATATCTTCTGACAAGCCTTACAAAGCAGTCAGTTAGGATATTATTTGCTTTTTATCCTTTGTTAATATCAAATCCGGTAGTATCGGTATAAAAAAGCGTAGAAACCGGGTTTGTTTTAAATAGCCCGCTGTATAACATCTACTTCCCATAAACCCGGTTTCTTATAAAACTCCGAAGCCAGCGGATTTGATATAAGTAGGCAATTCCATGGACAATCAATAGGTCTGAGTCAAAAACTAATGAAAATAATTTTTAATAAATTCAAGAAATATAGCCCCAGTATTCTCAGCGCTACCTTATTCATAGCCAATGCTGCTCAGGCCACTCCCCCAATACAAATTGCCCAAGCATTTCGTCCGCTACCAATGGATGACCCCTCATTAGCAATGCCCAGTGTATCTGAGCTAGAAGCAGAAGAGGCAATAGATCAGGTCACATCTGTCTCCCAATTATCAGACGTGCAACCTACAGATTGGGCATTCCAAGCATTACAATCATTAGTAGAACGTTATGGTTGTATAGCTGGTTATCCCGACGGCACCTACAAAGGCAACCGCGCCATGACTCGCTTTGAATTTGCAGCGGGTTTAAATGCTTGTCTAGACAGAATTACAGAATTAATTGCCGCAGCAACCAGTAACCTAGTTACTAGAGAAGACTTAGCTATATTGCAACGTTTACAAGAAGAATTTGCCGCTGAACTAGCAGCATTGCGGGGTCGTGTAGATTCTTTGGAAGCACGCACCGCTGAACTAGAAAGTAACCAATTTTCTACTACTACCAAACTCAATGGTGAAGTTCTATTTTGGTTAAATGATACCTTCGGGGAAAGAGCAGCAGCGCGTGGAGAATCTTCTGGCAATGACAAAACCGAGACTTCTCTTTCTTATCGCGTTAGGCTAGAGTTTGAGACTAGCTTTACTGGAGAAGATTTGCTCTTTACTCGTCTACAAGCTAATAATCTTAATGAGTTGAGCGAACCAGAACTCACCAATACCTTAATGACTCTTGCCTCTATTGATGAAGGTGATGGTAGTGATGATTTTGGTATTGACCTGATGTTCTATCAGTTTCCTATAGGAGAACGTGCCCAAGCTTTGATTGGCCCGATTGGAGTTGACCTAGATGACGTTTCCTTAGTTCTGACACCTTTTGCAGATGAAGGAGATGGGACTATTTCTAGATTCGGACGACGCAACCCAACCAGTTTCAGAGGTCCAGCTAATGCAGGTGTTGGTTTTAGCTACGCATTTAATGATAAGTTTCAGGTCAATGTGGCTTACTTAGCAGACGATCCGGCAAACCCTGCTGAGGGTGCGGGTGCATTCAATGGTGCTTACA
>JBFRWE010000450.1:0-5950 GCA_051439345.1 Xenococcaceae cyanobacterium | reverse complement strand
AATAAAGAGGAAGTTGAATAAGTATGAGTCTATTTAAGCAAATTTTAAGCGCGATCGATAATCCTGAGTTAGAAGCAAATTCTAGTCAATTAGATAGTATTCTCGGAGTTGTCCAACAGCTTAGTAACAGCAATAGTAATGCTGCTAACTACGGAGATATACAATCAGCCATGTCAGTTATTGGCAAATTTACCCGTTCTGCCCTACAAGAACAACGCAGCAATGGGGGAGAAAGCCAAGTACAACAACTTGTCAATCAATTTGCAGGAACTCAAGCTAGTTCTTTAGCTGTACAGACTTTATTTAACAATTCTCAGCTACAAAGTATGATTGAGGTCATTAGTAACAAAACAGGATTGAATTCCCAAACTATCAATAGTCTCTTACCTGTTCTAGTCCCCCTAGTATTGAATTTCCTCAAAACAGGTAATAATGCTGGTAATGCTCAAGCTGCTAATCCTGTTCTCAATAACTTTTTAGATGCTGATGGAGATGGAGATGTAGATATTGCTGATGCAATAGGTATGGCATCTCGCTATCTTGGACGCTAGGTGATTTTAGTTCTCCTCTTGATTAATCAGAGGAGATTTTAACTGTGAGGATTGAACTCGTTGAGAGGCAGTAACGTCAAAAACCACGCTAAATTTTTGCTTCAATTCCTGGCTTAAAAATTTTTCGACTACTTCAACTTCCGACGAAGAAATAGGTTCAGCAACTTTAACCTTTAAAAGAACTGAAGGTGGTTTAGTTTTCCAATCAACTCGTAAATTTTCAACTTCAATACTTTTCTTATTTAACTGAGATTCAGTAACTAAAATCTTATTAATAGAGTAGTTAACTTGAGCTTGATTAGATAGTTGCCAAAAACTAATTCCCAGAGGAATAGCTAACATAATAATTAGGGCAATAGATACACCCCAAGATAAATTTCTACCTAATTCATTACTACGGGCGTATCCTCCCCAAACATAAACGACAATACAGGCTAAATTAATACCAATCAGGTTAGTTAAGTATAGTAAACTTGCCCCTAAAGCTGCTTCCCATCGTCCCTGAGATAAGGTTAAACCAACAACACATAAAGGAGGCATCAAAGCCACAGAAATTGCTGTCCCTGGAATAGCATCACTCATCTCTGGACGAATCTTGGCATATCCACTAATTCCTCCCGCAACGATCGCAATTAGTAAATCAATTAAAGTAGGTTGAGTTCTCGACCAAATTTCTGAACCAAACTGAGGTAAACCAATTACTAAACCAATAATTAAAGAGCAACCAACAGCCATAACTGTTCCCAGCGCGATCGCTTCAGCACTACTACGCAGTAGCTTGGCATCTCCTTCTAGAGTAGCAAAAGAAAGTCCCCGTAATGGTAGCATCAAAGGTGCAATGATCATCGCCCCAATAATCACCGCAGCACTATTAATCAGTAAACCAAAAGTAGCAATCAAACAAGAACTAAGAATTAGAATTAAATAATTTTGGTCTAACTTAGAATCTTTGAGTAGAGATTCTCTTATTTTCACAATAGGGATTGCTTCTAAACCAAAATTTCTAAATAACTCCCAGTTTCTACCCATTATCTAGACACAACTTAAAGAACTTGTACTAGATTAGCTTTAGTTACAAAAATGTTCAAACTATAATGGTTTTGCCACCAACCACTAACTACTTCAACCGATTAACTTTATTTAGATTATTCTACTTATTTAATCGGCAAGATAAGATAAGGTAATCGCAAACAGTAAAAATACGTATATACTTGGGAATGCAAGTTGGCAAGTACGATCTAATTTAATTGCCAGGAACTTTAAATTTCCTGTATTTAACCAATTAACCACAATATTTTCTGCCACTGTTAAGGCTATGGCAACAAAAGAAAGAGACAGAATGGCATCCATTAGCGTCAAGTAAGAAATATTGGGAAGATTTTCTGAAATTAGAAATTGATAAGCAACTACTGTTAAAATACCTGTCAAGGAAAAACTAATTCGATCGGCTAAACTCTCTTCAGCCATCCAAAAAACAGACCAAGAAATGATCACCAAAATTATCAGAGGTATAATCACTTTCCATAAATAAAAACCAGGTCTGCGGATTAACTTAATCTGCATTAAAAACTTAGAAAAGGGTACTTCTGACCTAATTTCCTGGGTTTGCGTTATCTGCGTTTCTATGTCACCAATTTTCCATTCTGGTAGATTGAGACTAGGATTAAAGCCTATTTTCTGCTCATCTACCTGTAGCTTTATATCATTCTCATCCCAAGCAAAAGACTCTATTTCAACCTTAAGAGTTTGTTCGTCAAAAGGAAATTTAGTCAGGTCAAAAAAAGATTTTAGCTCAACACTGAACTTTTCTTTATACTCAACAGTACCACCAGCCAAAATTATTAGTTCTTCATTCTTCCTAAAGTATTCTCCTACCTCATTAGTAAAGGTAATACTAGGCCACCATATACGTTGTATTTTTTCTACTGCATCTTCTTCAAGATAAATTTTATTTTGCTTTTCTTGACCATTAAGCCTAAAACGAGGATCGCACCAAACAAGATCTATTAAGCCTTCTAAACGATATGTATTTTCAACAGCATTAACATTCGAGATATCAATAACGTATAGTCCAATATTAACTGGTGTTGCCTCATTAGGATTAGGTGGGTCAACAAACACAGCTTCTTCAAAGTCAAATTCTTCTTCTGGATTTTTTATGTTATGGTTTTCAGCTATTCTGTCATCTATCTGAAGGCAAGAAACAGTAGAAGTATTTGGTTGAATATTGGGGCTATCTTGAGCTTGGACACTAAATTGAGCAGATAAAATGAAATTAAGTACAAGAGTGGCGATCGCGCCCAAGATAACAGATAAAGTAAAAATTGAATTTTTATAACTGAGGCATTTTTTTTTGATTGGTTTCATTGGTAAATCTGGTTATGTTGCCAAAATTTTTAGAAACCTAGTTCGGTAAGTTTAGAAGCCATTCCCATACTTTCCCTTTCTGATTCAATCCTCAACAAGTTATTCACTAAACTTTTCCTCGTGAATAAGCCGAACCTCATTTAACTTGAATATTTTTTGTCCTCTGGGAGGGCAAAAACTCTATCAAAGAGCAATCAATAATTAACAATCGCTAGCGTAATCCCACGTCATTAAATATGTGTAGGATAATTTTAAACTTTATTGGTCAAGATAAGGGTAATAATACCAAATCTAGGTAAATTAACCCATTTTGTTCGGTTAAATGTCGGAAAGTTACCAAAGAGAGATCGGCTGTAAGCTATCAGCTTAAAGTTTACAGCTTTTGATCGAATCCAAGGAAAAGAGATAGCTATCTTAACGATTGGCGTCGCGTCTTTGGGAAACAAATGCCCAGAAACGCCAGGTAAGGAAGGAGCAACAAATTAAAATACCAGCCTTAAAACCACCCATTTAACTATTAGCCCCAAGAACTAACCCATCAAGGCTGGTATTTTAATAAAGCGCAAGTCCCTAAAAGCGATCGCTAGAAAAAAGAGAGTGAGCATAAAAATGCTTCAAAAGCTAAGAGCTAATAGCTAAAAGCTGATAGCTAAAATCGTTTGACAAACAATACACCACCTTAACTTGTCACGAATGAGCAGGCATTAAAATATTTCCTATTGGATTACTTCTCCATTTGTCGCTGGCATACTAATACAGTTCCCCGATTACCTCTAGTAATTCGCAAATCTTCGTCCAAGTAAAGCACTTTTAGATTTCCTTGAGGAGACTTTTTCATCGTAAAAGCTCTTTTACCTGTTTGCGGATCTATAGCTGATGTTTTGCTCATCCCAAACATCCATTTAATCAAGAAAGACATCATGCGCTCTCGGAAACCAAGCTGAGATTTCTTAGACTCCTGTCCAAATACTGCTAACCATGCCTTTCTTTTCTCTGCATCTTGAGGCTCTAGAGGAATTAATTCTCCACCTGTAAACTTTACTTTCACCGTATCTTGGTTTTTTGGATAACAGAGAGCTAAATTTTTGACTATACCTTTCAACTCAGGAAGGTTCTCATCAATAGTCTTAAACTCAACTATGATATCGTGGGTACGTTCATTTCCTTTGCCTGTAGGCAAAACAGGTTGTAAGACTCGCTCAATCTCTACTTTAAGTCCAACAGGCTCAAACATATTGAACGCTAGTCTTCCCAGAGTATAAATATAGCGGTTTTGAGGATCGGGTTGGCGATCGGGAAAATTAGGTGCGTTAATTAATAACCAATTACCTTCTAATAGCCTTCCATTTTCTGTAGGTGCGCTCTCTGGGTTGAAAGATACTAACTTTTCTATAGCTTCTACAACTTTTTTATTTTTGGTATCGCCACCATGGGTTTTGAGTGCTTCAATTAAAGCTGTTTTGGCAATATCTCTTGGTGTTTGTGTATCCATCATAATAATTCAAAATTGAGCTTTAAGGTATTCTCGACGCATAGTTGCGATCGCTTCTATGGAAATTCCTTTAGGACAAACAGCTTCACATTCACCATGATTAGAACAATCGCCAAAACCTTCTAAACTCATTTGTTCTGTCATCTTGTTTGCTCGTAATTTTCTTTCTGGATGTCCTTGGGGCAATAAAGCTAGATGCGTTATTTTAGCAGCAGTAAAGAGAGAACCAGAAGCATTAGGGCAAGCAGCAACACAAGCACCACAACCAATACAACTAGCATAATCGAAAGCGCGATCGCTGTTTTCTTTGGCTACAGGCAGAGTATTAGCATCGGGTGCTGCCCCCGTATTCACAGAGATATAACCCCCCGCAGCTATAATACGATCGAAAGCAGATCGATCGACCACTAAATCTTTAACCACAGGAAAAGCTTTGGCTCGCCAAGGTTCGATGGTAATAGTATCCCCATCTTGAAAAGAGCGCATATGTAACTGACAAGTTGCAGTTAGTTTTTGTTGTCCGTGGGCAATACCATTAATCATTAAACCACAAGAGCCACAAATTCCTTCCCGACAATCACTATCAAATTCTACTGGTTCTTGATTTTGACAAATGAGTTGCTCATTTAGTACATCTAGCATCTCCAAAAAAGACATCTCAGGAGAAACTCGATCGACTTCATAATTAACGAATTTGCCTTGACTATCAGAGTTTGATTGTCGCCAAATTCTTAAATTGATTTTCATTAGTATGGTTGTTTAAAAAGTGTTCCACTCTACTTTAATTTTAAAATTTAGCTAATAGCTAAGAGCTAACAGCTAAGAGCTAATAACTAAAAATTCTTAGCAGTATGCTTAACTGGATCGAATTCATATCTTTGAGCAAAATCCGTTGCACCATAAATATTAAAAGTAATAGTGGGTTCATCGGTAGAAGGTTCTACACTATGAATTGCCCCTGGCATAAAACCGATAATATCTCCAGGTACTAGTATGTGTTCACCTACTTTAGTAATACGGTCTGGATGTTGAGCATCAGGAGAACGTCGCCAAAAATTATTTTTTTCTTCTCCACTAACTAAAGCCACAATTCCCCAGGTAGCATGATTGTGAATGGGCGAAACTTTTCCAGGCGACCAAGCAACCATTTGGATAGTCAAGGGATAATCTGGTTCTTGATAGAGCATTTTAACCGACCAACCCAGTTTAGGGGAAGGTTCGTTATATTCCATTTGTAGCCAATAAGAACTAGTTAATAATTGCCTTACTAAAGGAAAAATTAGTTTAATTCTCTGATAATCATCGGAAGTTGAAGCCAGAACATCATCTAAATCTGTCAGAAAACGATATAGTCGATAAGGCTCAGGAAAGGTTCTTTCTTCTGCGGGAAAATAGGGTTGATAAGAGCTATTATTATCAACAATCCAGTGTTCGCATTCTCCCGCATCATCAGTTATTTGTTTCTCTTTAGTTTCTGGCATAATCTTTGAGCATTGATAATTGTTCACTGATTAGATTTTTAGTCTATCAAATCAATTTC